>JBCBKN010000127.1:0-10837 GCA_038521775.1 Pseudomonadota bacterium
ACCAGCCCGACACCCGCCTGGGGAAAATCGGCACACGGGCAGCATAGAGCGCCTGGGGTGCATCCTTGCCGGCTGAGCCGTTCATTGCCGTCTCCATCTCGGACCCCGCCCGGGGTCAGACTGAGACCGACCATAGGGGGCGGCGCCGGGCCTTGATCTTGGTCAAGCCGCAGCGATTCCGCCCGGATCGACGCGCGCCCGCGGGTCTGCCGCCCGGCTTTGCCCCCGAGCGTCCCTGGAAGCGGCCCCGGGAGCGCGTCTGGGAGCGCGTCTGGGAGCGCCCCGGGAGAGCGTCTGGGACCGCCCCTGGCGCGCCCTTAAGGGAGCCTTAAAGCCGCATGGGTTAATGCAGTCTCGGAGTGAGTTTTTACGTGCAGGGCAAGGGTGGTGGCGTATGGCCCCGAGCGATCAGACAATCAGCGGCACGAGCGGCGATGATTCGCTCGATGACGGCTCGGGGAACGACACCCTTTATGGCAGCAGCGGCAATGACACGCTGGTTGCCACCGACGGGACTGACAGTCTTTATGGCGGGCTGGGCGACGACACCATCATTGGTGGCGCGGGCAATGACACCATTTTCCTTGAAGACAGCTTTGGCAATGACAGCATCGATGGCGGCGCCGACACCGACAGGATCAACATCTCCTCGGTAAGCACCGCCGTCACTGTCACCTATGACAGCTCAAGCTCAGGCGAGATCACCGACGGCACCAGCACGGCCAGCTTTGACGGCGTCGAAGACTTTGTGCTGACCAACCAAGACGATGTGCTGGACGCCTCCTCCGACACGGTGGGGATCACCGTCTCGGCCTATCGTGGCGATGACAGCGTCATCGGCGGCTCCGGCGCGGACAGCATCACCGCCGGCAGGGACGACGACGCGATTTGGGGCGGCTCCGGCGCGGACAGCATCGATGCCGGAAGGAACAACGACACGGTTTGGGGCGGTGCTGGCGATGACACAATCAGGGTTGGCCGCAACAACGACACCGCCTATGGCGGCGCGGGCAATGACGTCTTCACCGCCAACGACGGCAAAAACACCTATTACGGCGGCGATGATGCCGATTTTCTTGAGATTGGCGCATCGAATAACACCCTTTTTGGCGGAGAGGGCGGCACCGACAGCGACACGCTGAGCGGGTATACGATGGATGACGGGCTGACCATCTCCTTTACCGGAGACGAGGCCGGCACCTATATCGACAATGACGGCGATTCGGGCTCGTTTGCCGGCATCGAAGCCTTCGATCTGACCGATGAGGAAGACAGCGTCGACGGGTCGGGCAACGCGGCCGACATGACCGTCTTCGCCCATGCCGGAACCGACACCATCCTCGACGGCGCCGGCAATGACACCATCTTTGCCGGATCGGGGGTGGACGTGGTCACCCTGACCGCGGGGAGCAACTCGCTCGATGCCGGCACCGGCGATGACAGCGTCACCATCACCGGCGGTTCGAACACGGTCGATGGCGGCGACGGGCAGGACGTCTTCACTGTGTCCGGCGGCACCAACACCATTGCGGGCGGCGAGGGCGGGACGGATGCCGACACCCTGACCGGCCACGGGCTTGGCGATGCGATCACCGTCAGCCTGTCGGGCGACGAGGCCGGCGATTGGACCGATGATGATGGCGAGACCACGAGCTTTACGCAGATCGAAGCGTTCGGGCTGAGCGATCTGGCCGACAGTTTCGACGGCGCGGCCTCGGCGGCGAACATGACCATCACCGCCAATGCGGGCAATGACACGATCTCGGCCGGGTCGGGCAGCAACACGATCTATGGCGGCGATGATTCCGACGAGATCGAGATCGGCCAGGGCAATGCCACGGTCTTTGGCGGCGAGGGCGGCACCGACCACGACACGCTCAGCGTCAACAGCGCCGCGATTATGGTCAATGTCACCTTCACCGGCGCCGAGGCGGGCAACTTCACCGTCGGTGGCGGCGGGCTTGGCACGTTTTCGGGCATCGAGGCGGTCGACCTGACCGAGGGCCACGACAATTTCGACGGCACGCTCAGCACCGCCGATCTGACCATCACCGCGGGTGCTGGCTATGACACGATCATCGACGGCGCCGGCAATGACACGATCTTTGCCGGCACAGATGGCGACGACATCACCCTGACCGCCGGAACCAATTCGCTGGATGCCGGCGGCAATTCCGATGACGTCACCATCACCGGCGGGATCAATGTCGTCGATGCCGGCTATGGATACGACAACGTCACCATCACCGGCGGCTCGAACACGGTCGACGGGTTTGACGGGCACGACTTCATTGCCGTCTCTGGCGGCACGAACACCGTCGCCGGTGGTGAGGGCGGCAACGACCAGGACACGCTCAGCGGCCTTGGATTTGGCGATGCGATCACCGTCAGCCTGTCGGGCGAAGAGGCCGGCGACTGGACCGATGACGATGGCGAGACCACGAGCTTCACCGAGATCGAGGCGTTCCAGCTCGGCGCGCTGGCCGACAGCTTCGACGGCTCGGCAGCCTCCGCGGCCATGACCGTTCTGGGCGAGGATGGGTCCGACACGATCACCGGCGGGTCGGGCAATGACAGCCTTGCCGGCGGCGACGGCGCTGACACCATCGCTGGCGGCGCGGGCGATGACAGCATTTCCGGGGATGAAGGCAACGACTCGATCACCGGCGATGATGGCAATGACACCATCGATGCCGGCGAAGGGAACAACACCGTCGATGGCGGCAAGGGCGATGACACCATTACCGGCGGCACGGCCAGCGACAGCATCATCGGCGGCGACGGGGCCGATGTCATCACATCCGGCGAAGGGACCGACACGATCACCGGCGGTGCGGGCAATGACAGCATTTTCGGTGGCGGCGCCGCCGACAGCATCGCTGGCGGCACGGGCGATGACAGCATTTCGGGCGGTGAGGGCAACGACACCATCACCGGCGATGACGGCAACGACACCATCGATGCCGGCAATGGGAGCAACACCGTCGATGGCGGCGCCGGCGATGACAGCATCACCGGCGGCACGGCCGGCGACAGCATTCTGGGCGGCGACGGGGCCGACACCATCGTTACGGGCGATGGGCAAAACACCGTCGATGGCGGCGCGGGCAATGACAGCATCACCGGCGGCATCAATGGCGACAGCATCCTGGGCGGCGCCGGGGACGACGTTATCTCGACCGGCGACGGGCTCAACACCGTCGATGGCGGCACCGGCAATGACAGCATCACCGGCGGCGCGAACATGGACAGCATCCTGGGCGGCGACGGGGCTGACAGCATCAGCGCCAACGCGTCCGCGGACGTTGTCGATGCGGGTGCGGGCAATGACAGCGTGGATGGCGGGGATGCCGCCGACACGCTTTATCTCGGCTCGGGCGATGACAGCGTCGATGGCGGCGCGGGAACCGACATAATCTATGGCGATAACAGCACCGCGAACCTGATCCTGAACGGCGACTTCGCCAGCAATGACCTGACAAGCTGGACGGTTGGCAACCCCACCGGCGGCACCGCACCGGATGCCGATGCAAACCAGGCCCGGTTCAACAGCAGCGATGAAGCGAGCTACGGCGACTATATCGAACAGAGCTTTGCCGCACCGGTTGGGCTGGAACACACCGTCTCGCTCGATCTCAGCGAAACCGGCACCGGCAGCGGCGATCACACGTTCCAGATCGACATACTGGACAATCTGGGCGCGGTCATCGCAACAGCGACCCATACCGTGACCGACGGCCAGACCCTGGCGGTCAGCTTTACCTTCATCCCCAGCTCGGCCAGCACGACGCTGCGCATCACCAACACGAGCTCGACCAACTCGGCATCCTCCGACGGGCGCGTGGACAACATCTCGGTCGTGGCAACCGACAGCGCCTCGGGCAATGACACGATCGAGGGCGGCGGCTCTCACGACACCATTTTTGCCGGTGGCGGCGACGACACGATCACCGACAGCGGCGGCGGCAAGGAGGTCATCTATGCCGGCGATGGCAATGACAGTGTCGACAGCGGCGGCAACACCGACACGATCTGGGGCGGTCTGGGCGACGACTCGATCAACGCGGCGGGCGGCAACGACGAGGTCTATAGCGGTGCCGGCAACGATACCGTAACCGGCGGCACCGGTGACGATTCGATCTGGGGCGGCGCCGGGGATGACAGCATCTGGGGCGGCAACGACAAAGACACCATCTATGGCGGCGACGACAACGACACGCTTTATGGCGGCCTCGGGTCGGATGAGCTGTATGGCGGCGCCGGCGACGACACGCTGTCGGGCGATGGGAATGGCGACACGCTCGATGGTGGCGAGGGGTCGGACACCATCCTGCTCGATGACAATGAAGCCGGCGAAACGAACTGGGTGACCGACAGCGGCTCCACCGGGACCGACACGCTCATCCTCAACACCGGCGCCGGCACATACAAGGTGCAGGGCACGTTTTCGGCGACAAGCTCGGGCATCGAGATCATCGATGGCAGCGCGGCGACGGGCGAGTCGTTCAGCACCAACGACGCGTTTGCGAATTTCGACTTTTCCGGCATCACCCTGAACGGGGTCGATCTGATCGCCGGCACGGGCGCGGATGACACCATCATCGGCTCGACCAGCGCCGACAGCATCGCCGGCTATGGCGGCAATGACACGCTGTCGGGCGGCGATGGGGCCGACACCATCGCAGGCGGCGCAGGCGACGACACGCTGTACGGAGGGGCCGGCGACGACATTCTTTACGGTGAAGACGGTGCAGACCTCTTGGATGGCGGCGAGGGGTCCGACACCTACCACCTGCATGACGTCTCAAGCGGCACCAGCAACACCATCACCGACACGGGCAGCAGCGGCACAGACCGGCTGGAATTCAGCACGGCTGACGGGGGCTATTCCGTCCAGGGCAGTTTCTCGGCGACGAGCAGCGGCATCGAGATCATCGACGGGTCGATGGCCACCGGCGAGGTGCTCAGCACCGATGACGCGCAGGCCAATTTCGACTTCTCCGGGATCTCGCTCATCGATGTCGATGCGATCCTGGGCACCGTCAATGCCGACACCATCATCGGTTCGACCTCCGATGACAGCATCAGCGGCGATGCCGGCGATGACAGTCTGGATGGGGGCGCGGGCGCGGACAGCATCGATGGCGGCGATGGCGCGGACAGCATCGCCGGCGGCACGGGTGCCGACACGCTCACAGGGGGGGCAGGCGACGACACCATCTCCGGCGGCGACGGGGCCGACAGCATTGACGGTGGTGCGGACAACGATTTATTAACAGGGGGTAACAACAACGATACCCTTTCGGGCGGCAGCGGCTTGGACAGCATCGACGGCGGCAGCGGCGATGACACGATGACCGGCGGCAGCGAGAACGACGTGTTCGTGCTCGCCGATGGCTCCGGCAATGACACCATCACCGATTTCGAGATACCGCTGGGGCTGGATGGCTCGGTGCCGGTGACAAGCCGCGACCAGCTTGATGTCTCCGCGCTCAACGATGCCGATGGCAATCCGGTCGACTGGAAGGATGTCACGGTCGTCGATGACGGCTCGGGCAATGCGGTGCTGAACTTTCCCAATGGCGAATCCGTCACGCTGCTGGGCGTCGATCCGACGGCGATCAACTCCAAATCGGCGCTGATGGCGATGGGCATTCCCTGTTTTACCCAGGGCACGCCGATCCTCACGCCCTACGGTGCCAAGCGCATCGAGGATCTGCGCGCGGGCGATTGGGTCTGCACCGGCGATGACGGCCCGCAACCGGTGCTCTGGATCGGTCGGAGCCGCTGCATGAGCGATGAGCCGAACCGCCGGCCGGTGGTCATCGCCGCGGGCGCCCTGGGCAACAGCCGGCCGCTGCGGGTGTCGCAGCAGCATTGCATCCTGTTCGACGATCCCGGTCTGCCGGGCGACGGTCCGGTCTTTTTGCGCGCAAAGCATCTGGTTGGCCGGATCCCGGGCGTGTCGATCGCGCCCCGCGCCTTTGGCACCACCTATCTGCACATGCTGTTGGAGCGGCATCAGATCGTCTTTGCCGACGGGCTGGCCAGCGAGAGCTTCTTTCCCGGGCCGTTCGGGGTGCGGGCCCTGCCCCTGCCCGAATGTCTGGCGCTGATCGCCGCAATGCCCTGTCTTGGCGCGGTGTTGCAGGGGCAAAGCCCGGAGGAATGCGGCTATGGCGCGACCGCGCGGCCAGTGCTGCGCGGGCGGCAACTTGGCAAATGGCGGCTGGACCGGCCAGCCGAGGCGCTGACCCTGCCCTGACGCAGCGCCCGGCGCTGACGTCCCGGCCAGCGCGGCCGGGGTGGGGGTCGGTCGGTCGGATCAACCAGGCAGGCGCCCGGTCAGCACATAGCGCAGGATCTCCACCACCTGTTGGGGCGTTTGAGCAACGGCAAGCGCCGCGGCATCGACCTCCTTGAGGGCATGGGCGTGGTCCGGGCCGTGCAGGATGATCAGCGATTTGCCCAGCGCCGCGGCATAGCCCGCGTCAAAGGCCGCGTTCCACTGCCGGTATTTCTCGCCGAACCGCACAACCACGATATCGGCGGATGCAAGGCCGGTCCGGGTCCGGATCGCATTGACCATCGCGCCCTTGTGGTCGTGCCAGTATTTGTTGGGCTCGGCCCCCAGAATGGCAACGCCGCAATCATCCGAGGCCGCATGGTCGGTCACCGGGGCAAGAAAGACCAGGTCCAGCCCGGCCGCCCCCTCCTCGATCTGTGCCCGCCAATCGGTGTGTATCTCGCCCGATAGGTAAACCGTGAGCGTCATGCGCGCCTCCTCATCCTGATTTCATGGCGGCCTGGGCGGCGCGTTCGCCCGCCAGCCGGCCCAATGTGACGGCGGTGCACAGCCCCGCGGCCGGCAGGTAGCCCGAGGCGCCATTGCCCGAGATTCCCCGCGCCGTGCCGCCGGCGGCAAAGAAGTTCGGCAGGGTCGAGCCATCGGGGCGGATGACCGCGCCCGCGGCGTCAAGCTGCACCCCGCCCTGGGTGTGAAAGAGCGCGCCGGTGACCCGCACGGCCCGGTAGGGGGCGGCGAGCGGCGCTGCACCGCGAAAATCGCGGCCGAAGGGGCAGGACGCGCCGCCCTCGGCGGCCAGACGGGCCTGGGAGATCGTCTCGGCCAGGATCGCGGGGTCGGCGCCCGTCACCCGGGCCAGCTGCGCCAGATCCTCGGCCCTTTGCACAGCGCCGGCGGCGGCAAGTTCGCGGTATTCCGGCAAATCGGCAACCGCGGCCTCGCGCTCTGCATCGAACAGCGCCCAGACCGGCGCAGGTTGTTCCAGAACGGCAAGCGCCTGGCCGGAGATGTCGGCAAGCTCGTCGGAGAACCGCGCGCCATGGGCGTTGACCAGCACCCCGCCGCCCATGATCGCATTGTAGTTGAACAGAACGCCATGCGGGTCGGCCAGCGTGCCATAGCCCTGAAAGGCGTCCATGCTGCCGGTCGCCGCGCCCAGCGCGCAGCCCCAGGCGATGCCGGCGCCATCATTGCCCGGATGTCCGTGATAGCGGTAGGTCGGCGCGTTGCCAAAGCCGGGGATGTGCTGGCGGATCATGTCGCGATTGGCGCCGAAGCCGCAGGTTGCCGCGACCAGCGCGCGACAGGCGACAGGCTCGGCATCGCCATTCGGCCGCTGCATCAGCGCGCCGCGCACGGCCCCGTCGGGCGCCGCGAAGAGCGTTGTGACATGTGCGCCGGTGACGATGTCGACCCCGGCGGCCTGAGCTGCGGTTTGCAGATGCGCCGACATCTCGGTGCCGGTCTGGCTGGGCAGGCTGTGCAGACGGTTGACCGAATGGCCAAAGAAGCCCGACCAGCCGGCATTCACCGCATAGGGCAGGCCCAGCGTTTCGGTCAGCCAATCCATCGTGGGGCCGGAGGCCTGGGCAACCAGCCGCGCAATCACCGGGTCGGCGGTGCCGTCGGTCTTGGCCATGATGTCGGCAAGGAACCGCTCGGCATCGTCGTCGATGCCGGCCCGGGCCTGGGCCCGGCTTCCCGCGGCGCAGACCGCGCCCTGGCTCATCGCGGTGCTGCCCGAAAGCGTCGCGTCGCGTTCCAAGAGCAGGACCGAACAGCCCGCGCTGCGGGCCGCGATCGCCGCGCAAAGCCCCGCCGCGCCGCCACCGACGACGACCACATCGACGCTGACATCGCCCTCCGGCAGGGGGGCAAAGCTCACCTCACCCATGGCGCTGTCCTGTCCTGCGTTTGGCGGCGGGTCGGGTCATGCGCGCCCTTCTGGTTCAGCTTATAGACGCATCCGCGGCCTGGGGTGCGCGGCGTGGCTTCATCTCACGATAGAGGATAAAGAGGCCCGAGGCGACGATGAGCGCGATGCCCGCAGCATCCCACAGATCCGGGATCTCGGCAAAAAGCAGATAGCCCAGCGCCAGCGCCCAGATCAGCCGCGCATAGTCGAGCCCGCCCACCACCATGGAGGAGGAGAGCCGATAGGCGAGCGCCAAGAGGCTGTGCACCCCAAGGGCCACGGCGGCCAGCATCGCCAGCCAGGGCCAGGCCTGGGGCGGCGGGATGCGCGCCTCGGCCGCGTAAAGCGGCGCAAACAGAAGCCCGCCAAAAAGCGACAGGTGGAAGATCACCGCGAAATTGGAGCTGCGCGCCGGCATGCGCCGCACCGCCAGGGCCATGCCCGAGCCCAAAAGCGCGCCGAGAAGCGCAATGCCGGCGCCAAAACTCACCCCCTCGGCGCTGGGGCGCAGGATCAGCAGCGCGCCCAGAAAGCCCACCGCCACGGCAAGCCAGCTTGCCCGGCTGACCCGCTCGCCGAAAAAGACCGCCGCCAGCAGCAGCGCAAAGATCGGCGTGGTGAAGTTGATCGCCGTGGCGGTCGCAATCGACAGATGCTGGATCGCGACGTAAAAGCAGCTCATCGCCGAAATGGTGAAGGCGGCGTGCACCAGATGCGCGCGGCGGTCCGCGGCCAGCACCTCGCGCCGGAACCGGGGCAGCGCGGCAATCGGCAAAAGCACGCCCAGGACCAGAAAGGTGCGCCAGGAGAGCATCTCCAGCGTGCCGATCTCCAGCCCCTCCAGATACCGGATGGCCACGGCCATCAGCGGGATCAGGAGCGTGTTGCCCAGCATCGCGCCTGCCCCCAGCACCGGCCGGGCGGCCAGCACACCCGAACCGGCCCGCGGGGACCCGGCCTGCGAGGACCCGGCCCGCGAGGTGCTGTCCGCTCCGCCATCCACCATCTCTCTCCCGCGCCGGCTGTCCTGGCAGCCACACTTCCCTATTTCGGGCCGCCGCGCTAGACAGCGAAGCATCTGAGACATGGGCGTGACGTCATGACGATGGACAAGACCTTCGATGCAAGCCGCGTCGAGCGCGAGATCTATGAAGCCTGGGAAGGTGCCGAGGCCTTTGCCGCCGGCGCCAATGCGCGCCCGGGCGCCGAGACCTTTTGCATCATGATCCCGCCGCCCAACGTAACCGGCGCCCTGCATGTGGGCCATGCCTTCAACAACACACTGCAGGACATCCTCACCCGCTGGCACCGGATGCGCGGGTTTGACACGCTCTGGCAGCCGGGCACCGACCATGCCGGGATCGCAACCCAGATGGTGGTCGAGCGCGAGCTTGCCAAAACCAACCGCCGGCGCACCGATTTCTCGCGCGAGGAGTTCGTGGCGCTGGTCTGGGAGCAGAAGGTCCGCTCACGCGACAACATCAAGAACCAGCTCAAACGGCTGGGCGCGTCCTGCGACTGGTCGCGCGAGGCCTTCACCATGTCGGGTGCCCCGGGCGCGCCTTCGGGCGAAGAGGGCAATTTCCACGACGCGGTGCTGAAGGTCTTTGTCGAGCTCTACAACCGCGGGCTGATCTTTCGCGGCAAGCGGCTGGTCAATTGGGACCCGCATTTTGAAACCGCCATTTCCGATCTGGAGGTCGAAAACCGCGAAATCGACGGGTTCATGTGGCATTTCAAATACCCGCTCGCAGGCGGGGCGACCTATGAATATGTCGAAAAGGATGCCGATGGCACCGTCACCCGGCGCGAGGAGCGGGACTATATCTCCATCGCCACCACGCGGCCCGAAACCATGCTGGGCGATGGCGCGGTCGCGGTGCATCCCGAGGATGCGCGCTATGCGCCGATTGTGGGCCAGCTGTGCGAGATCCCGGTCGGGCCGAAGGCGCATCGCCGGCTGATCCCGATCATCACCGACGAGTATCCCGACCCCGATTTCGGCTCAGGCGCGGTGAAGATCACCGGCGCGCATGACGCGAACGACTATGCCGTGGCCAAGCGCGGTAACATCCCGATGTACCGGCTGATGGACACCAAGGCCGCGATGCGCGAGGACGGCGCGCCCTATGCCGAGGTTGCGGTCCGGGCGCGGGAGATCGCGGATGGGGCGGATTTCACCGAAGGCGAGGTCGACACGCTGAACCTTGTCCCCGACGATCTGCGCGGGCTTGACCGGTTCGAGGCGCGCAAGCGCGTCGTCGCGCAGATCACCGAAGAGGGGCTGGCGGTGATGACCCGGGCCGATGATGCGCGCTTGGGCAAGGCCGCGGTCAAGCCCGGGGCGGAGGGGGCCGAGACCCCGGTGCCGCTGATCGAGGCCAAGAAGATCATGCAGCCCTTTGGCGACCGCTCTAAGGTCGTCATCGAGCCGATGCTCACCGATCAGTGGTTCGTCGATGCCGAAACCCTGGCCCGCGAGGCCCTTGCGGCGGTCGAGGATGGCCGCACCGAGATCCTGCCCGAGCAGCACAAGAAGGTCTATTTCAACTGGCTGCGCGAGATCGAGCCCTGGTGCATTTCGCGCCAGCTTTGGTGGGGGCACCAGATCCCGG
>JBCBKN010000128.1:0-10795 GCA_038521775.1 Pseudomonadota bacterium
GGCCGGGCAGAGCCCGCTCTGTCGCTCTGAGCAAGGTCGAGGGTCAGGCGCGCCTGATGGGGCTCACTGGCCTGCGGTGAACCGGTCGCGCGCCTGCGCAACCCCGTCACCGATCAGCGAGATGTCATTGGCAATGACGGTCAGCCCGAAGCCCTGTGCTGTTCGCGCAGCGGCCGCCTCGGCGCTCATCGTAAAGATCCCGCAGGGGGTTTGGGCCGCTTGACAGGCCGCCAGCACCGCCTCGCAGGCCGCCTCATGCGCCGGGTCGCCCGGCGCGCAGCCAAGCGAGATCGCAAGATCGCCGGTCCCGATGAACACCATGTCGAGCCCCGGCGTGGCCGCAATCTCGGCCGCCGCCGCAACCCCGGCCGCGGTCTCGATCATCACCAGGGTCACGGTCCGCGCCGCAGCCCCGGCCATGTAGGCGCCGAAATCGGCCAGAGGGCGCACCCCGCCGGCCGACCGGCGGCCATGGGGCGGGTAATGCGCCGCCGCGACCGCCGCGGCCGCCCCCTCGGCGGTCTCGACCAGCGGCACGATGACCCCGGCAGCGCCCGCATCCAGCGCCTCATTGATCAGCGCCAGGCGGTTCTCGGCAACCCGTGCCAGCACGGGAACATCCCGCGCAGCGCCCACCGCTGCCTCAAGCCCCAGCCGGTCGAACAGCCCATGCTGAAGATCGATCACCAGAAGGTCGGGCGCTTCGCGCGCGGCAATTTCGGCAATCGCCGATCCGCCAAGGGCCAGCCAGACCGCGCCCAGCGCGTCACCGGCCGCGATGCGCGACTTCAGCGTCATGGGTCCTCGCCGCGCAGCCCCGCCTCGCGCAGAAGCGGCAAGACCCGGGCCGCGAAAAAGGGCAGCTCGGCACTGTAATTCACAAAGGTCAGCGCCGCCCCCGCATAGCCCTGTTCGCAGATGGCGATCAGGTCCTCGGCAATGCGCTGGGGCGTGCCGATCAGCGGATAGCTGCCCGCCCCGCCGGCAAAGCGCTGGCGATAGCGTGCAAAGGCATCGGGATCGTGCGAGCCGGCAAACTCCTTCTTGCGCGCCATATGATCATCGACCGCCGCATGGTCGGCCTCGGCCACGGCATAGCGGTGGTAATAGGCCTCCGCCTCGTCCTGGCTTTCGCGGCACACAACATGGCCCACGGTGTAGATGCCGACCTCGCGCCCCACCGCCGCGGCCCGGGTGCGAATGTCGGCGATATGCTTGGCCCCGTCTGCGAGTTCGGAAAAGGTGGAGAAGAGATACTCGCAATGCCGCGCGGCAAAATCGCGGCCGGGCGCGCCGAAGGCTGCGTTCATCGTGACCGGGCGCGGGGATTGCAGGCTGGCCGGGCGGCTGATCACGCCCTTGAGGTCATAGTACTCGCCGGCAAAATCGGTCGGTGCCGCGTCGGAATAGGCCGCCTCGACCACCTGGATCCACTCGGCCGCGCGCTCATAGGCCCGCTCATCCGGGCGCGCGCCGAACATCGCAAACTCGGCCGGGTTCCACCCGCACACGATGTTGAGCCCGCTGCGCCCGCCCGAGATATGGTCGACCGTGGCCAGCGCCTTTGCCGCATGCACCGGATGCACAAGCGGCACATGAACGGTCATGAAAAGCGCAATGCGCTGGGTTGCGCCGGCAAGCCCCGCGGCCCAGGTGAAGGTCTCAAACGACCATTCGCGCACATCGGTTTCGCCGCCAAACCCTTTCCAGCGTGCAATCGGCAGCAGGAACTCAAACCCGGCCCGGTCGGCGATGCGCGCGGCCGTCAGATTGTCGGCCCAACTGGCGCGCCAGCGTTCGGGCACGGTGGTGATCGCAAGCCCGCCATCGGCATTGGTCGAAAAGACGCCCAGCTTGAACCGGTTCGGCCCGGCAAGCGGGTGGGTGACAAGATCCTGCATGCCCGCAACCTAGGGCCGGCGATCCGGGGCTGTCAAACGCGACGCCACGCCTCCGCGCTTTGGGCTTGATCCGGGCGGCGTTTGGCGCAGTCTGCGCAAAAGACAGTCGAGGAATGCCATGACCGCCACGCCCGCCCATCCGCTGCCGCGTCCGCTGATCCAGGATCTCGACGTCGACAATATTGCCGATCTTGCCACCCGGGCCAGCGCGCTGCGCGATGTGGTGACGCTGTGGTATGGCGAGGGCGATCTGGTCACGCCCGATTATGTGCGC
The DNA here is from genome assembly GCA_038521775.1 of Pseudomonadota bacterium. Taxonomy (GTDB): domain Bacteria; phylum Pseudomonadota; class Alphaproteobacteria; order Rhodobacterales; family Rhodobacteraceae; genus J013. Next base: position 2,176 of record JBCBKN010000128.1, read on the forward strand.
GATGCGGCAAAGGCCTCGCTCGATGCGGGCGACACGTTCTATGTGCCGGATATGCGCGGCCGGTCAGATCTGATCGCGGCGCTGTCGCGCTATCAGACCGCGCTTCATGGCCGCGAGATCGGGCTCGACCGCTCGACCGTCACGCCCAGCGGCATGCAGGCGGTCTATCTGGCGCTGACCCTGGTGGCCGGGCAGGGCGACAACGTGGTCTTTATCGAGCCGCAATGGCCCAATATCCGCCGCGCGATCCACCTTGTGGGCGCCGAACCGCGTGCTGTGGCGATGCATGCGTCGCCCGAGGGCTGGCAGCTTGATCTCGACGCGGTTTTCGCCGCCTGCGATGCGCGGACGCGCGCGATCATGTTCTCCTCGCCCTGCAATCCGACCGGCTGGACCATGTCGCGCGACGAGCTGGCCGCCTTGCTGGAGTTTTCGCGGCGCAGCGGGGTCTGGATCATCGCCGATGAGGTATATAACCGGCTTTCATTTGACGGGCCGGCCGCCCCGTCGGTCTTGCAACTGGCCGAGGCCGAGGATCGTGCGCTGTCGGTCAACTCCTTTTCCAAGGCCTGGGCGATGACCGGCTGGCGGGTGGGCTGGTTGAGCCATCCGCCTTCGGTCAGCCAGAAGCTCGGTGCGATGACGCAATACATCAATTCCGGCACCGCGGCCTTCATCCAGGCCGGGGCTGCCGCCGCGCTTGAGCATGGCGAGCCCACGGTTCAGACGATTCGCGACCGCTGCCGCGCCGGGGTCGATGCGGCCTGGGCGGCGCTCTCGGGCGTCAACTCGATCCGGCTTGGACCCAAGCCGCCGGGCGGGATGTATGCCTTTTTCCGGATCGAGGGGATCGAGGACAGCCGCGAGGCCTGTTCGATGATCCTGGAGAAGGCGCGCGTCGGCCTCGCGCCCGGCTTCATGTTCGGCAGCCCGGCGGATGCCTATCTGCGCATGTGCGTCTGCCGCGAAACCCGCGACATCGAAACCGCCGCCGCGCGCATTGCCCAGGCGCTGCGCGACTAGACGGCCCGGCGCGGCGGGTCCGGGATTAGACGGTCCAGCCCGGCTGATCCGGGTCAGGAAGCGGGATCGCCTCGATCAGCGCACGGGTCGCTTGCGCGGAGGGGCGCTCGAAAAGCTGCGCCGTTGGCGCGTCCTCGACGATCTCGCCCGCCTCCAGCACGATGATGCGCGCGCAAAGCCGCCGTATCACCGAGAGGTCATGGCTGATGAAGGCCAGGGTGAGGCCAAGCTCGCCCACCAGCCCCTCAAGAAGGCTGAGCACTTGGGCCTGCGAGGAAACATCGAGGCCCGAGACGATCTCATCGGCCAGAATGAAATCGGGCTCCAGCGCAATGGCCCGGGCAATGCCGACCCGCTGGCGCTGTCCGCCCGACAGCTCATGCGGGTAACGGCGGGCCAGCGCGCGGTCCAGTCCCACCTGCGACAGCGCCCGGGCCGCGCGGTCGCGCGGGGCGTCAAGCCTGTGCAGCCGCAGCGGCGCCTCGATGATGGTGCCGACCCTGTGGCGCGGGTTGAGCGAGGAGAGCGGGTCCTGAAAGATCATCTGGATGCGCCGGCGCAAGGGCCGCAATTCGGGCTCGGCAAGCCCGCCGATCTCCTGCCCCTCCAGGCGGATTTCGCCGGCCGAGGGGGCGACAAGCCGCACCAGCGTGCGGCCCAGCGTGGTTTTGCCCGAGCCCGAACTGCCCACGATGCCCAGCGTCTGGCCGCGCGGAATGTCAAAGCTGAGCCCTTTGAGGATCTCGATCCGCGGGGCCGGACCCAGAAGCGGTTTGCGCGCCATGTCGGGAAAACTCACCCGCAGGCCCCGGATCTGGTAGAGAACGCCCGCTCCCGCTTGCCCGGCTCCGCTCATCCCGCACGCCCGGCAAGCTCGGCCTCTGTCGCGGCAATCACGCCCTCCGGCACGGGTGTGAGCGAGGCGTCGGGGTCGGTGTAGCGCGGGGTGGCCGCCAGCAATGCCGCCGCATAGCGGTGCTGCGGGCCCTGAAAGAACCGCCGCACCTCGCTGTCCTCGACCACATGCCCGCCATACAGCACGGTGAGCGTCTGGCAGACCTTCGAGACCACGCCCAGATCATGCGTGACGAACAAGAGCGCCGTGCCATGGCGCGCCTGCATCTCGCGGATCAGCCGCAGGATCTCGCGCTGCACGGTCACATCGAGCGCGGTTGTGGGCTCGTCGGCGATGATGAGCTTGGGCTCGGCGGCAAAGGCCGCAGCGATCAGCACGCGCTGGCGCATGCCGCCCGACAGCTCATGCGGATAGCTGCGCAGCACCCGGGCAGGGTCGGGAACCCGAACCTCGTCGAGCAAAGCGCGGGCCCGGGCCTCGGCCTCTCGCCGGGTCCAGCCGAGAATATCGACCAGCCGATCCGTGATCTGCCGACCGATCCGGCGCGCCGGGTTGAGCGCGGTCAGCGGATCCTGCGGGATCAGCGCCGAGGTCTGTCCGATCAGATGCCGCCGGCCCTGCGGCGTGAGCGCGCCAAGATCCTGGCCCCCCAGGCGCACCGACCCTCCGGTCTGGGCCACGGCGCGGGGCAGGATGCCCAGCACGGCCTTGCCGATCATGCTCTTGCCCGCACCGGATTCGCCCACCAGCCCGCGCACCTCGCCCTCGGCCACATTCAGCGACACCTCATGCAAAAGCCGCGGCCCGTTCGGGATCGCCACGGACAGGCCCTCGATCTCCAGATATCCGCTCATCGCAGCACGGGGTCGAAGCGGTCCTTGAGCCCCTCGCCAAGCTGGCTGAAGGCAAGAACGGTGAGAAAAAGCGCCACAAGCGGGAAGGCCAGCACCCACCAGGCCTGGTGGATCGAGATGCGCCCCTCGGCAATCATTCCGCCCCATGTCGGATCGTCGGTGGAGATGGAGAGGTTCACAAAGCTCAGGATCGCCTCGACAATCACCGCAATCCCCATTTCGAGCGTCAGGAGGGCAACGATGGTGGGCAGCACATTGGGCAGGATCTCCGCCCAGATCACCCGCCGGCGCGGCATGCCGGCTATTTGGGCGGACGCCACATAATCCATCCGCGCCTGGGTCAGCGCCTCGGCGCGCACCACCCGGGCAAAGCGGGTCCAGTCGATGACCACAATGGCGATGATGATCGAGCTGAGACCGGTGCCCAGCACCGCGATCAGCAGAATCGCAAAAAGCACGGGGGGAAAGGACATCCAGATGTCGATGAGGCGCGAGATCACCAGATCGACCCAGCCGCCGTAAAACCCCGCGACCAGGCCCAGTGCGGCACCGATCAGGCAGGTCAGCGCCCCGGCCACCAATGCCACGGTCAGGGCGATGCGGGCGGCGTAAAGCAGGCGGCTGAGCACATCGCGGCCCAGACTGTCGGTGCCCAGCGGGTAAAGCGGGTCGGCCCCCGCCACCCAAAAGGGCGGCAGCCGCCCGGCAAAGAGATCCTGGGCCAGCGGGTCATGCGGGGCCAGCAGCGGCGCGGCCAGCGCGGCCAGGGCCAGCAGCGCGATCCAGCCGCCCGAGAGCCACAGCCGCAGGCCAAGCCCGTGGCGGCGCGCGGCGCGCCCATCGGCCCGAAGCGCGGGTTGGGCGGTTTCACCCATGGCGCAGCCGCGGGTTAAGCAGCGCATAGCTCATATCGACCAGCAGGTTCACCGCGGTAAAGAGCGCGGCGAACAGGATCACGATGCCCTGGATCAGCGGCAGATCGCGGTTGATCACCGCGTCGATGGCCATATTGCCCAGCCCCTCATAGGAAAAGAGCCGCTCGATGATCACGGTGCCGCCGATCAGAAAGGTGAACTGCACGCCCACCAGGGTCAGGGTGGGCAGCACTGCATTGGGCAGCGCCTCGCGCAGGATCACCCGATTCTCGCCATAGCCCTTGGTGCGGGCGAGCGTGACATAATCGAGATGCATGGTTTCCTTCAGCGACTGCTTCAAAAGCTGTCCGATGATGGCGGCCAGCGGGATGGCCAAGGCCACTGCCGGCAGAAACATATGCGCCAGCAAATCTGCCGTTAGATCAAAGCGAAACCGAACGATGCTCTCAAATAGGTAGAACTGCGTGGTGAAGGGCAGGTCGAGCGCGGGCGACACCCGCCCGGCGATGTGAAAGACCGGCCAGACCACGCCAAAGGCAATGATGAGCAAAAGCCCCCAGAGGAAATCGGGCACCGATAGGGCCAGCCCGTTGGTCACATCGACCGCCGCCTCGGTTCGGTGACCGCGAAACCGGGTGCCCAGCAGGGCAAGCGTGCCGCCCAGGGCCAGCGCGATCAGCAGCGCCAGCACCGAGAGTTCCAGCGTAGCCGGCAGCCGGCCAAGCACGAGCCCCGCCACCGGCTGGCGCAGCGAGATCGAGGTGCCGAAATCGCCCTGCAGCACACCGCCCGCCCAGATGAAGAACTGTTCGGGGATCGAGCGATCGAGCCCGTAGAACGCCTCCAACCGGGCGATATCGGCCTCGGTCGCACCGGGGGGCAGCATCATTGCGATCGGGTTGCCGGGCACCACGCGGATGACCACGAACACGATGACCGCCACGCCGATCAGCGTGACGGCCGTCGTTGCAAGACGTGTCAGGAGCGCCCGAAGCATCGCGAAAGGGCCGGGCGCTGCTTGCGCCCAGCCAAGGCCCGGATCAGGCCCGGGTCATCAGATGCGGCAAAAGCGCGCCGGAGGCATGCGGGGTGACCTTCACGCCGCTGGCATGCAGGATCGGCTGGACATATTGCATCAGCGGGATCACCAGCGCGTTCTCGGCGATGTGCTTGTCGACCGCCTTCCAGCCGGCGATGCGCTTTTCTTCATCCGCCTCGCCCCAAAGCGGGCCGATCATATTCACCAGATCCTCGCCATCCCAGACCGAATGCGGCGAGGGGCCGAACATCGCAAAGCCGGTCGAGGTCGTCGGGTCGCCCACCGCATTGCCCCAATTGTAAAAGGCCGCCGGCGCCAGCTGATCGGCCGCGCGCAGCTCGAAATGCTTGGCGATCTCATAGACCTCGATCTCGGCCTCGATGCCCACCCGGCGCCAGAGCCCGACAACCGCCTGGATGATCTCGTAATCCTTGGGCTTGAAGCCGCGGGTGGTCTGGATGGTGAACTTCACCGGGTTGTCGGGGCCATAGCCCGCCTCGGCCAACAGCGCCTTGGCCGCCTCGGGGTCATAGGCCACCGAGATGCTGGCATCATAGGCCAGGTAATCGGGCGTCTGCAGCGTGTCGATCGGCACGCCATAGCCCGAGAGGAGACGGTCGATGATGGTCTGCTTGTCGATGGCATGGGCCGCGGCGAGGCGGACGTTCTTCTCCAACATCGGGTCGACATCATTGAGGAAGATCATCCCGATATCCGAGATCGGATGCGCCACCCCGCCGATGTTCTCGGCCGCCTGCAGCCGGTCGAACTCCTCGTAAGGCACCTCCAGCGTCACATGCGCATTGCCCGATTCGATCTGGGCCACGCGGCTGGCCGCATCGGGCACAAAGCGGATGGTGACGGTCTCGAAGTCCGGCGCGCCGCCCCAGTAATTGGCATTGGCCTTCAGCCGCACGAAAGCGTTGCGCTCAAAGCTGTCGACCATGTAGGGGCCGGTGCCGATGGGCGCGGCCTCAAAGCCTTCCGCGCCCACCTTCTCGTAATAGGCCTTGGGCATCACATAGCCGGTGAGGAAATACATCCATTTGAAGATGGTCGGCTCAAAGCGCAGCACATCGGCGGTGACCCGATTTCCCTCGATCGAATAATTGCCGATCGTCGACCAGATGAACTGGATCGGGTTGCCGGTCTCGGGCTTGCCCGCACGCTCCAGCGACCAGGCGACATCCTCGGGCGTGAAGGGGCTGCCATCATGCCAGGTGACGCCCTCGCGCACATCCATCCAGACCTGGGTCTTGTCGTCGTTCCAGCCCCAATCGGTGATCAGGCCCGAGGCGGGCGTCAGATCGGGCGCCTGATGGATGAACATGTCAAAGACCGACTGATAGATCGCCTGGATGGTCGGATTCACTGCCGAGAGGCCCACCGTGGGGTCCCAGCTGGGCAGATTGACATTATAGGCGATGACGAGCTCGTCGATCTCCTGCGCCAGCGTCGGGGTGGCAACCGCGCCCAGCGCAAAGCTGGCTCCGGTCATTTTCATCAGGCTGCGGCGGGAGAGTGTGAAGGTCATGCGTGTGTTCCCTGTGTTTTTCTGTCGGCGGGTTTGGTTTCGGCGGTGTTGGTTATGGACCGGCGAGTTTCCGGCCGAGGAGATAGCCCGAGCCTGCGCCCACGCCGGCGCCGGGCCAGACGGCCGCCCCGGTCATGAAGAGGCGATCAACGGGTGTTGTGCCATCGGCATACCCCCAGGCGGGGCGAAAAAGAAAGTTCTGCGTGATGTGATGGCTGCCGGTGATCTGGTCGCCGCCCACCAGGTTGGGGTTGTCTGCCTCCAGCTCGGCCGGGGTGACGATGCGACGGCTGCGGATCCGTTCCCCTGTGCCGGGGGCGTGACGTTCCAGGATCGCAAGCGCGCGGTCGGCCATCGGCTCGGCGGCCATTGCCCAGTCGGTCGCGGCAATCTCGCCCGCCGCATCGCCCTTGATCTGGCCGGGCACCACCCGCACCTGCAGCCAGAGCGTGTGCTTGCCGGCGGGCGCGCGCGACGGGTCAATGGCGGTCGGCTGGCCCACGACGATGGCGGGCGCCTCGGGCAGCAGCCCCTCGCTCGCCTGCGCATAGACCGTGCCCATCGCCTCCAGCGAGGGTGCGAGATGGACATAGGCAAAATCGCGCAGCTTGGCGTCGGGCCAGGCCGGCAGATCCTCCATTGCCAGATGGATCATCATCGTACCGGGGGCGTGGGTGTAGCGCTCCATCGCCAGATCATGATGCCGGTTCGTCGGCCCGCCCAGCAGACCCGGCAGCGCGCGCGGCCCCACCCCGGCGATCACGGCCTTGCCGGCGGAGATCTCGGTCCCATCGGCCAGGGTGATGCCGGTGGCCCGATGCCGCTCGCGGGTGATCTTGGCCACCGTAGCATTGCAGGTGACCTGGCCGCCCGATGCCTCGATCATGCCCACCAGGGCGCGGATCATGCTGTCGGCGCCGCCCTTGCCCAGCACCATGCCGAAGGATTGGTTGGCCATGCCTTCCAGATAGGGAAACACCGCCCCGCCGGCGACATCGGGCGCGAAATCGAGATGCAGGCCCCAAACGCCCAGCATGGCGCGCATCTGCGGGCTTTCAAAGGTCTTGCCCAGCCAGGCGCGCGGCGAGGAGAGCAGGAAGCGGATCATCTCGGCCGCGCCGGACCGGCCGCGCGCCCGCACCAGCCGGTAAAGGAAAGATGCCAATGCACGGATGTGCATCGGCCCCCCCAGCAGGGCAAAGATCAGCTCCGCCTCACCTGGGAACGCGGCGATCAGCCTGCGCCATGTTGCCGCATCAACCTCTGAAAACGCCGCGATCCGGGCGCTTGTTTCGTCCAGATCGGTGCTGACGCCCAGCCAGCGCCCATCGGGAAAGAGCGTGGCAAAACAGTCGCGCGCCGGCGCAAGCTCCAGCCCGTGCTGGGCCAGGGCGGCGCTGTGGGTGCGATAAAACCCCGATCCGGCAAAGAGCGAGAGGTTCATCGCGCCCCAATCATGCAGGAACCCGGGCTCGGTCAGCGGCAGGGTCTTGACCGCGCCGCCGGGCAGCGCGGCCTGTTCAAACACCGCCACCCGCCAGCCCTTGCTGGCCAGATGCGCCGCGCAGGCCAGTGCATTGTGCCCCGCACCGATGAAAACGGCATCATACTCGATCAAGACCTGTCTCCCCGTTCCGGATGATATTTGCAAATGCATGGAAACTTGTCTAGCATCCTGACGCAGGCAATCGGGGGCATCCCCGCACGAACAGCCCGCATGAACAGGGAGACAAGAATGAGCGCAGCCGCGACGTTGAGCGACCTCGGGACAAAGATCGTCACCGGCGAGGTCGAGGTGGTGGATCTTTCCGGGGTCATCGCGCCGGAGACGCCAATACTGTACCTGCCGCCCGATTTTGCCAAGAACACGCCGCGGGTCGAGATCCACAAGATCAGCGAGTATGACGAGGACGGGCCGTTCTTTGCCTGGAACTGGCTGGTTCTGGGCGAGCATACCGGCACCCATTTCGACGCGCCGCATCACTGGATCACCGGCAAGGATTTCGAGGACGGCTATACCGACAAGATCCCGCCCAAGAACTTCATCGGTGCGGTCAATGTCATCGACTGTTCCGCGCAATCGGCCGAGAACGCCGATTTCCTGCTTGATGCGGAAGGTGTGAAGGCCTGGGAGGCCGCGCATGGCGAGATCGGGCAGGATGAATGGGTCCTGATGCGCACCGATTGGGACAAGCGCGTCGATGACGAGGCGGCTTTCCTCAATGCCGATGAGACTGGCCCGCATTCGCCCGGGCCCACGCCCGATTGCATCGAGTATCTGCTGTCGAAAGGGATCATGGGCTGGGGCAGCCAGTGCATCGGCACCGATGCGGGCAGTGCCGGCGGCATGGAGCCGCCCTTTCCGGCGCACAACCTCTTGCACAAGGCCAACCGCTATGGGCTGGCGAGCCTTGCCAATCTCGACAAGCTGCCGGCAAA
>JBCBKN010000129.1:0-10735 GCA_038521775.1 Pseudomonadota bacterium
CAGCGCCTGCAGCAGCGCGGAGGGCACCAGCCCCCCGCCCGGGCCCGGGCGCAGCCCGCCAAGCTCGGGCGCCGCCGCCCCCAGCACGACAACGGCGCCGGCAAGCCGGGCCGACGCCTGGGGATCACCGCTCAGCACCGCCTCCGCCGAAATCGTGGCGCGCGATGCGGCCGCGGGGCTGAGCGGCACCAGCCGCAGCATCGCCCTGTCACCGAGCGCGATGTCCCGCCCGGGCATGCGCAGAACCCCCGCCGGGCCGTCGACCAGAACAGGCGCGCCGCCCAGCGTCAGGCGGAGGAGCTCGACCGCCAGGCCCGGCGCGAGCACCTCGCCCCCGACCACCAGCAGCGGCGCACGCCGCACGACCGCATCGCTGTCTCCGGGCAGGGACAGAACCCCCAGCCCCCTCGCTGCGGCGCTCAACCGCGCACCGGGTGCGATCAGCCCCTGCGCGTCCCAGAACCCATCGATCCGAACCGGGCTGCGCGCCAGCATCGGCGCAAGTGGCGGGGGCGGCCGCGCGCGGCTGGGATCCATCGCCAGGCCAAGCGCTGCGGGCGCGCGCGCCAGCGCCGCGGCCAGGGCCGCATCGCCATCGGGAAGCCGCTGGGCCAGTTCGGCCAGGGCCGCATCGGGGGCATCCTGGGCCAGACGGCGCGCCAGGGCGGCCGGTGAGCTTTGGTCGGGCCCCTCCAGCAGGATGTCGAGCGCAAGGGCCCGCGGCGCCGCCGCCGTCAGCGCCGACACAAGAGCTGCCAGCCGGTCGCGGGGCCAGGGCCAGGGCCCGGCGCGCGCAATGGTCTTGCGGTCAATGGCCACGAACACGGGAAGCGCGAGGTTTTCCGTGGCCGAAGACCGCGCCAGCGCTGCATCAAAGACCCGCTCGCGCAGGGCGGCGGCCGGCCCGGTCTGCGATGCCGCCCAGACCAGCCCGACAACGGTGCCGACCAGTCCCACAAGCCAGGCCGCCTGGCCCAGCCGGGCCGACAGCATGCGCAGCAGCCGCCCGGCTGGGCTCACCCGCCGGTCCGCACGGCCGCTTGGCGCGGCCTAGCCATCGCCCTGCTCGGCAAGTTCAGTCAGCCGCACCATGTCATGCAGGATCAGCAGCTTGCGCTCGCTGGTCAACACGCCCTCGCGGCTCAGCCGGGCGATCAGCCGGCTGGCATTCTCGCGCGACATGCCCAGATAGGCGCCCAGATCCTGCTGGCTGGCGGCCAGTTCCACCTCAATGCCGCGCGGCCCGCGGCGCCCATGCATCTCGGCCAGCCGGATCAGCCCCGCCGCAAGACGGCCGGCCACATCGAGATGCTGGTTCTGCACGATGTCCGACGTCGCCCGCAGCTTTTCGCACAGCACCAGAACCACCTCCATCAGCGCCTCGGGCGCCTCCATCAGCACCGGCAGCAGATCGCGGCGCTGCAGCACGAAAATCTCGCCGGCCTCCAGCATGGTCGCCCCGGCAGTGCGCGCGCCGCCATCCAGCACGGCAATCTCGCCGATAATGTCGCCGGCCTTGAGAAAATTGAGCACAAGCTCGCGGCCCTCGGCCGTCACCCGGGTGATCTTGACCGCCCCCGACAGCACCACAATCAGGCTGTCGCCGGCATCGTCTTGCTGAAACAGCGCCTCGCCCCGCTTGGGCCGGCGCAGCACCCCCAGCGCGATCAGACGGTCGGTCAACGCCTCGGGCAGCCCGCCCAGAAACGTGTTGCCCACCAGAAAGCTGCGCGCCGCGGCCATTGCTGTGGCCGTGGTTGTGGCCATGGTTGTGGCCGTGCTTCTGGTTGTGGCTGTGGTCGTCGAGGCTGCCTGCCGATCTGGTCCCGCCACCCGCAATGCTCCGCTTTCAATCCAGGTCCCGGCCCAGCCTAGGCGATCCTTCGCAGGCTGCAAACCATCTTGCCGCAGGGCCCCGGCTTTGGGCTGGTGGTCGGGCGTCGGCGGCGCTAGAGACGTTGCATGGTACATGATGAAGATGGCATTGCGCCCTTTTCGTTCGCGACCGCTGGGGAAATTCGCTTTGGCCGAGGAAGAGCCGAGGGCGCGGCAGAGGCCGCGGCCTGGTTCGGCCAGCAGGTTGTGCTGGTCCACGGACGGGACCCGCAGCGGGCCGCCTGGCTGCGCGAGGCGCTTGACGCGGAAGGGCTGGAGGTGACGGCGATCGCCTGCACGGGCGAGCCCGATTTGCCGATGCTGGAGGCCGCACTTGACGCGGCACGCAGCGCCGCGCCTGCGTCGATCCTGGCCCTGGGCGGCGGTTCGGCAATCGATCTGGCAAAGGCGCTGGCCGGGCTGGTGCCGGCGGCCGGCCCGGTGCTCGATCATCTGGAGGTGGTGGGAAAGGGGCTGCCCCTGACCGAGGACCCGCTGCCGCTCCTGGCCGTGCCGACCACAGCCGGCACCGGGGCGGAGGTGACCCGCAATGCAGTGATCGGCGTCCCGGAGCATCGGCGCAAGGTCTCGCTGCGCGACGGGCGGCTGATCCCGCGGATTGCCATCATTGACCCCGCCCTCACCGATGGCTGCCCCCGCGATGTGACGCTTGCCTCCGGTCTCGACGCGCTCACCCAGACCGTCGAGCCCTGGCTGAGCCTGCGGTCCAATCCGATGACCGACGCGCTGTGCAGCCAGGCGATTCCGATGGCGCTCGACGCGCTGCCGCGATTGATGTCGCTGCAGGCCGCGCCTGAAGCTGTGCCCAATGGGGCGTATGGCGGGGCATATGGTGGGGCGCACGGCGGGGCATACGGTGCGCCGAACGGCGGGACGAACGGCGGGGCGTACGGTGCGCCAAACGGCGGGACGAACGGCGGGGCGTACCATGGGGCGGCCAGCGCACCCGGCACGGGGGCGGGCCTGGATGCGTGCCGCGCGCGCGATGCAATGTCCTGGGTCAGTCTTGCCGGCGGGCTGGCCCTGGCCAATGCCGGGCTGGGCGCCGTACATGGGCTGGCCGGGGTGATCGGCGGGCTGACCGGTGCGGCGCATGGCGCGATCTGCGGCGCGCTGCTTCCGCATGTTCTGGCCGCCAACCGGGCCGCGCTCGACCCGCTCAGCCCGGCAGGGCGGCGTCTGGCCCTGCTCGACAGCATGCTCGGGCGGGCCTTCGGTGCTTCCGGCGACACCGCCAATGTCGGGTTCGACGCGCTGGAGCGCTGGTCCCAGACCGCCGGGCTGCCGCGGCTCTCGGCACTTGGGCTGTCGGTCATCGACCATGCCAAGGTGGCGCATGCCGCCGGCGCCTCCTCCTCGATGAAGTCCAACCCGGTCGCGCTCAGCCCCATCGAGCTGAGCGGCATTCTCGCCCGGGCGGGCTAAGAGCCTCGACAGCCCCCGGTGGCAGGGGCAGACTGGGCGCCCAGCAGTGCCGGGAGGGGGCCCGTGACCCAGTTCTTTTCAGCCGCAAACCGGCCGGTCCATCTCGGCCGCTACCCGTTGGAGCGGCTCTACCGCAGCTCGCGCATGCCCGATCTGGCCAAGGTGCCCCTCACGCAACCGCTTTCTTTCGCGCGGCCCGGCACGCCGGCCTCGATCGTCAATGCGATGGGCGAGTATCAGGCGATGATGGATGCGATCCGCGATGGGCTGGTGAACCGGGCGCGCGCCGAGATCCCGCAGGAGCCGCGCGCGCGGGCGCGCCATCTCAAGGCGTTTGGCTATTTCTCCGACGCGGCCATGGTGGGGATCTGTGCCCTGCCCGAGGCTGCGCGGCTGGAGACCCCGTTTCACAACCCCGCCATTGCCCGGCTGGCCGAAGATCTGCGCACGCGCCAGACCAAGACCCTCGCCTCGGGCATCGACATGATCATGGCCGATCTGAAGGAAAGCATGGAGGCGCCGCCCTCGGGCATTGGCGGGCACAGCCATGCGCTGGTCTTTCTTTATGACTGGCCGCGCGACCCCAAACGCGGCGAGCGGGGCGCTGGCTGGATCGCCGAGGCGCAGGCCCACCGCGCCTGTCTGCGCGCCGCCGAAACCGCGGTGGTCATCGCCAATTACCTGCGTCTTCTGGGCTGGGACGCCAAGGCCCATACCCAAACCAGCGCGGATGTCTGCCTGAACCGGCTGGCCGTGGCCTCGGGCCTTGCGCAGATGACGAACGGCATGCTCGACGCGCCGTTTCTGGGCGCCCGCTTCGGGCTGGCCGCGGTCACAACCACGCTTGAGATCGCGCCCGACCGGCCGCTTGCCACACGCCAGCCCTGGCTGGAGACCAAGGGGCCGTCCTGGTGGCTCGGCACGGCCTCGGGCCTGGGCGCGCGCAACCGCGACCCCTTTGCGCGGCGCGATTTTGCCGCCGGGCCGCACCCGTTCGAGACGCTCAAGCGGGTGAAAGACCCCACCACCTATATCGACGAGCCGAACGTGCCGCGGGTGCCAAAGCGCACCGATATGTTCGCCCGGGCGCAGTTCGGCGATATGGGCAAGGCGGCACAAGCGGGCGCCAAGGGCGGGCATTACGCACGCAAATCCGCGCCCTCGATGGCCCAGCGGCGCATGTTGGGGGCGTTTGTGCTCTTGCAGGACGGCGCCCCTGCGCCCGACCGGATTGCCATCGGCCCGCAGGAGGCGGCAGATCTGATCAAGGCCACGGCCTATTTCCTGGGCGTCGATGCGGTGGGCATCAGCCGCTGTCCCGACTGGACCTGGTATTCGCATGATGCGACCGGCGCACCGATCGAGCCGCCGCATGACCAGGCGATCAGCATGATCATCGATCAGGGCTTTGAGACGATGGAAGGCGCCTCGGGCGATGACTGGATCTCGGTCGCTCAGTCGATGCGCGCCTATCTGCGCTTTTCGCTTCTGGGCGGGGTCATCGCCCGCCAGATCCGCAATCTGGGCTATGGCGCCAAGGCGCATACGGTGCTCGATGGCGATGTGCTGCAGCCGCCCCTGCTGCTTTTGTCGGGTCTGGGCGAGGTCAGCCGCATCGGCGAGGTGATCCTGAACCCGTTTCTGGGCCCGCGGCTGAAATCGGGGGTGGTGACGACCGATCTGCCCATGGCCCATGACCGCCCGATCGATTTCGGCCTGCAGGCGTTTTGTGCGGCCTGCACGAAATGCGCCCGCGAATGCCCCTCGGGCGCGATCACCGCCGGGCCCAAGCGCATGTTCAACGGCTATGAGATCTGGAAATCCGACAGCCAGCGCTGTGCGACCTACCGGATCACGACCGAGGGCGGGGCGATGTGCGGGCGTTGCATGAAAACCTGCCCCTGGAACCTGGAGGGGCTCTTTGCCGAGGCGCCCTTCCGCTGGGCGGCGATGCATCTGCCCAAGGCCGCACCGGCCCTGGCAAGGCTCGATGACCGGCTGGGGCGGGGCGGGCTCAACCCGGTCAAGAAATGGTGGTGGGATATCGAGCTGGCCGAGGATGGCGCCTATCGGCCCACCCGCCACGCGGTGAACCGGCGCGGGCTGCAGCGCGAGCTGGCGCTCACGCATGAGGACCAGATGCTGGCGGTCTATCCCGCGCCGCTCGTCCCGCATCCCTGGCCCTACCCGTTCCCGATGGACCGCGAGGCGGGGATTGCGGCCTATCAGGCGCTGCTGAGCCCCGAGGCCTATCGCGCGAAACTGGCCGCGGGCGAGACCGCGCATCTGCACCGCGTGCCGGATTTTGCCGATGCGCCGGTGCTGCCCTTGATCGTCTCGAAGGTCGAAGCGATGGCCGAGGGGGTGACGAAATACGAGTTCTCCGACCCCCATCGGCGCGATCTGCCAGCCTGGGAGGCGGGCGCGCATCTCGACATCGTGGTGGCGCCCGAATTCCTGCGCCAATATTCGATGTCGGGCGATCCGGCCGACCGCAAGACCTATCAGATCGGGGTGCTGCGCGAGGATCAGGGGCGCGGCGGCTCAGCACTCCTGCACCGGATATTCGCGCCCGGGCGGCGGGTCTTCGTCTCGCGCCCCATCAACCATTTCCCGCTGATCGAGGGGGCCGAGAAGAGCCTTCTGATGGGCGGCGGCATCGGCGTAACGCCGATGATTGCCATGGCCCATCGTTTGCACGCGCTCGGGGCCGAATTCGCGCTGCATTACTCGGTGCCGTCGCGGGGGGCCGCGGGCTATCTGGCCGATCTGGCCCAGGTGCCGTGGTCGGACCGGGTGCATCTGCATGTCTCGGAGGAGGGAAGCCGCGCCGATCTCGACGCCATTCTGGCCGGCCGCCGCGCAGGCCACCATGTCTATACCTGCGGGCCGGAGCGCTACATGTCGGCCGTCATGGCCGCGGCCGAGCGCGCCGGATATCCCGAAGAGGCGCGGCATCTGGAATATTTCTCGCTGCCCGAAGAGCCGGACTATGTAAACCACCCCTTCACCCTGCGGCTGGCGAGGTCCGGGCGCGAGGTGGCGGTGCCTGCCGATGAGGCCGCGACCGACGCGCTGGCCGCTGCGGGCGTGCATGTCGATGTGAAATGCGCCGACGGGCTGTGCGGGGTCTGCCGCTGCGGGTTGCTCTCGGGCACGGTCGAGCATCGCGATTTCGTGCTGTCGGCGGCCGGGCGGGCGACCAGCCTCATTCTGTGCCGCTCACGCGCGGCCGAGCCGGACGGCGTTCTGGAGATCGATCTCTGAAACCGCGACCCTCGGCCGCTATGACTGCGCCGCTTCAGCCTGCGCGGCTTCAGATTGCGCGGCTACAGATTGCGCGGACGGGCGTGCCACCACCGAAGCATCGCCGCGACCAGCCATTCCCTTAGGTCTCGGCGACAGACGCCGCCACCACGCCTTGCACCAATGCGCAGGCACCGGCCCATGCGGACCGGGCGCGGCACGGCCCTGAATACGTCCCTGAATACGGCCCCGAAATCGGCCATGATCAGGACCGGTTGGCGCAGCTCAGCCGCGCTCGGCCGTGTCGATCTCCACGATCCGAACCTCGCCCCGGCCGGCCGACAGCGCAATGCGACCGTCGCGCAGCCGCTCGGCATCGGCGCCAAAGACCCGGCGGCGCCACCCGATCAGCGCCGGGATCTCCTGCCCGGTCTGGGCCGCGATCAGGTCAAGATCGGCCGATGACGCGATGAGGCGCGGCGCGACCCCGGCCGCCTCGGCCTTGGCCTTCAAGAGCACCCGCAACAGATCGCTCAGCGCCGCGTTCCCGGGCTTGGGGGCCGGCGGCTGCGGGGGCACGGGGCGTTTTTCGGGCGGGCAGGCAAGCCCGGCCTCGACCGCCTCCAGGATCTCGGCCAGCACGTCCTTTTTCCGCCCCTCGCGCTGCAAAAGCCGTGAGCGGCCCAGCTCCTCAAGGCTGGCCGGCCGGTTCGACGCGATCTCCAACAGCGCATCATCCTTCAGGATCCGGTTGCGCGGCACGTCGCGCGTCTGCGCCGCGCGCTCCCGCCAGGCCGCCAGCGCCTGGACCACGGCCAGGAATTTGGGCGAGCTCGACCGCGTCTTGAGCCGGCGCCAGGCATCGTCGGGCAACACCTCATAGGTCGCGGGATCGGTCAGAACCGCCATCTCCTCGGTCAGCCAGCCGGTGCGCCCGCTGCGCTCCAACCGCGCGGCCAGCCGCTCATAAATCACCCGCAGATGGGTGACATCGGCCATGGCATAGGCCAGTTGCTTGGCGCTGAGCGGACGCACCGACCAGTCGGTGAAGCGGGCCGATTTGTCGAGCTCGGCCTTGGCAACCTTGCGCACCAGCGACTCGTAGCTGGCCTGATCGCCCAGCCCGCAGACCATTGCCGCGACCTGGGTGTCAAAGACCGGGGCCGGCATCACCCCGCCCTCATGCCAGAAGATCTCCAGATCCTGCCGTGCGGCGTGAAACACCTTCACAACGTCGGGATTGCGGAAGAGCGCGTAGAGCGGCGCGAGATCGATCCCCTCGCTCAGCGGGTCGAGAATGGCCGAGCTGCGCGGGCCGGGCATGCCATCGGCCTCCAGCTCGCCCTCGCGTGCCGGACGCGCGATCTGGACGAGACAGAGCTGGGCGTAGTAGGTCCGCTCCCGCAGGAACTCGGTGTCGACCGTCACATAGGGCGCCTGGGCGCAATCGGAACAGAACTCGGCGAGCGCCTGGGTCGTTGTGATGATCTGCATCTGGCTCCTTGGGTTTCGGTCAGCAACGGTTATGCATGGGCGGGCCTGCAGGTGCAAGGAGCGCCCGGGTCGCGGCGCTGGGGAGGATGAGGCGATGCGCACGGTGTTGGTGGCAAACCGAAAGGGCGGGTGCGGCAAGACGGTGACCGCCATCACCCTGGCCGGGGCCCTGGCCGCGACCGGCGCGCGGGTGGCCCTGGCCGATGCCGACCGGCAGAAATCGGCGCTGCGCTGGCTCAAACGGCGCCCGGCTACGGCGCGCCCGATCGAGCCGGTGGACTGGACCAAGAAGGGCGCCTTTGGCACCGCGCCCAAGAAAACCGACTGGCTGGTGATCGATGCGCCCGGCGCGGTGACCGGCGAGGCCGCGCAGACCCTGATCGCCGAGGCAAGGGCGCTGATCGTGCCGGTGCAGCCCTCGGTCTTTGACGAGGACAGCACATCGCGGTTTCTGCGCGACATCGAGGAGATCAAGCGGGTGCGCAAGGGCAAGACCGGCATCCATCTGCTGGCAAACCGGGTGCGCAGCGGCGCCCGGGCCGAGGCGGCGCTGGCCAGCTTTTTCGCCCGGCTGGGCGCGGCCCCCGTGGCCTGGATTGCCGAGCGCGCGGCCTATGCCGGCCTGGCGGAAGCCGGGCTTTCGGTCTTTGATGTCGCGCGCAAGCCCGAACGGGCGCTGCAGGCGCAATGGCACCCGCTGCTCGACCGGCTTGGCGACGGCTAGACGGATGGAACAGAGCATGACGGCACAGGAGATCATCGCGGCGCTGGCCCTGGCACCGCATCCGGAGGGCGGCTGGTTCCGCGAGACCTGGCGCGGCGGGGAGGGGCCGGCCGGCCGTGCCGCGGGAACGGCGATCTTCTTTCTGCTCGAGGCCGGGCAGCGCTCGCACTGGCACCGGGTTGATGCAACCGAGATCTGGCATTTCTATGCCGGCCAGCCCCTGTCGGTGTCGATCTACGGCGCGGATGGGGATCCGGGCAAGGACCCCACCGGCCCCTCAGGCCGCGCGCCGGATCCGACCAGACATCTGCTGGGCCCCGATCTTGCCGCCGGCCAAAGCCCGCAGATCATCGTCCCGGCCGATGCCTGGCAGTCGGCCGAGGCCGAAGATGGCTGGACGCTGGTCGGCTGCACCGTCTCACCGGCCTTTGAGTTTGCAGGCTTCACCCTGGCCGCACCGGACTGGCAGCCCGGGGCCGGCGCATGACCCCGGCGCCGCAATTCTACCTCATCATCCCGCCGCAGGCAGGGGCCGATGCCGCGGCCTATCTTGCCCGGCAGATTGCGCGCCACCCGCCAGCCTGCGTGCGTCTGGGCACCGCGGGGCTGGGCGAGGACGAGATCCGCAGACAGGCCGATGCGCTGCGCGAGACTGCCCATGCTGCCGAGATTGCCGTGGTGATCGAAAGCCATTTCCGCCTTGTGCAGCCGCTCGGGCTCGACGGCGTGCATCTCACCGACGGGCATCGCAGCTTGCGCGCCGCGCGCGCGGCTTTGGGTGCCGATGCCATCATCGGCGCGTTTTGCGGCGCCTCCCGGCACAGCGCGATGACCGCGGCCGAAATGGGCGCCGATTATGTCGCCATCGGCCCCTTTGCCGCCGATGGGCTGGGCGATGGGGCGACCGCCGACCCTTCCCTTGCCGCCTGGTGGTCGGAGATGATCGAAACGCCCCTCGTGGTCGAGGGCGGGCTCAGCCCCAGCCTGGCGGCCGGCCTGGCCGGCTCGGCCGATTTCATCGCCCTGGGCGCTGAGCTTTCACGCGCGGAGGATCAGACCATCGGAGTGGTGGAGGCCGAAACGGCGGCCTGGCTGCCCTATGCAGGGCTCTTTGACAGCACGCATGTTGGGGAGCCGCAAGGGGACCCCAAAGGGAAGGATTTGCAATGACCGACGCACAAACGCTGCGCAATCTGATCGAGGCCTGGGTCGTCTGGCGCGATGCCGGCCTGTGGGAGAGGTTCCGCAGCGTCTGGCATGATGACGGGCGGATGATGGCGACCTGGACCCAGGGCAGCGCCGATGAGTTCATCGCGATGAACAAGGCGGGTTGGGCCAAGGGGGTGCGCATCCTGCATTTCCTGGGCGGCAGCACGGTCGAGATCGCGGGCGACCGTGCCCTGTCGCAGACCAAGATGACCATCAGCCAGCGCGCCGCGGTCCATGACGTGACCGTCGATGTCGTCTGCACGGGGCGGTTCTACGATTTCTGGGCCCGGCGGGGCGGCCAATGGGGCCTCTGCCTGCGCCAGCCGATCTACGAAAAGGACCGGATGGATCCGGTCGACCCCGCCGCCAGCCTGACGCTGGACCCGGCGCTGCTGGCTCGGTTTCCCGAGGGCTATCGGCATCTGGCCTATCTGCAAAGCCAGATCGGGTATGAGGTGGAACCCGACATGCCCGGCATCGATGGGCCCAAGGTCGCCGCACTGTACGCCCAGGGCCAGGCCTGGCTGGCCGGCGAGCCGATCGCTTGGCAGGGCCACAGCTGGCGCTGAGCCCGGGCATGTTTGTCACGCGGTCGGGGGCGCAGTCAGGGGCGCAGTCAGGGGCGCGGTCAGGGGCGCGGTCAGGGCATGTCGCCGGGGCGGTCCCGTCTTTGCGCTCAAAGGCGTGCAGCGCGGCCGGTTTCGGCCGCATCAGGGCGTCAATGGCCGTCGAACGTGATCA
>JBCBKN010000130.1:0-10716 GCA_038521775.1 Pseudomonadota bacterium
AGGGCCGCCTCACGCGCGCTGTCCTTCTCGACGATGCCCCAGAAATTGTCGGTGCGCACCGGGCCGGGGGCGACGGTATTGACCGTGATGCCATGGGGGGCAAGCTCCAGCGCCCAGGTGCGGGCCATGCCGATCATCCCGGCCTTGGTGGCCGAATAGGCGGTGCGGGTGGGCACGCCGAGGGCGGCGCGCGAGCCGTTGAAGACCACCCGGCCAAAGCCCTGCGCCTTCATCGCCGGCAGGAAGGCCTGCAAAAGGGTGAGCGCTGCGCCCAGATGCAGCTGGGTGAGGCCCGCCAGATCCTCCGGCTTGGCCTCTTCGATGAGGTTCGGCCAGATCAGCCCGGCATTGTGGATGAAATGGCTGACCTGATGCTGGTCGGCGATCTCAGTGGCGGCCTGGGCGGTGGCGGCGGGGTCGAGCAGGTCGGCCGCGATGCTGATGAGGCCCGGCGGCGGGTCTTCGGGCGCGTGGCGGGCGATGGAGATCACTCGATAGTCGCGGGCGATCAGCGCCCGGGCGAGATCGGCGCCGATGCCCTTGCTGCCCCCGGTGATCACGGCTGTATGGCTCATGCGTCCTCCACCAGGGCAAGCACCCGCAGCGGGCTGCCCGTGCCGCCCTTGATCTTGAGCGGGGGCGCGATCAGCACCGCGCCGGTCGGCGGCAGCTGGTCGAGGCCCGAGAGGCATTGCAGCCCCAGCTTGCCCGCCCCGTGCAAGAGGTAATGCGCGGGGTAGGGCGGGGTCAGATGCGCGCCCTGGCCGGCATCGGTGCCCACGGTTTCGGTGCCGAAACCGCGGATGTCGCGGGCCAGCAGCGTCTCGATCGCCGCGGCCGAGGGCCCGGGCGAATGCGGGCCATCCTCGGCCATGTTCAGATAGGCAGCACCTTGGCGCTTGGACCAGTCGGTGCGCATCAAGACCCAGGCCCCGGCGGGGATGGTGCCCTGCGCGGCCTCCCATTCGGCGATATGCGCGGGTTCGAGCAGGAAATCGGGGTCGGTTTCGTCCGAACAATCGATCACGCAGACCGGGCCGATAAAGGCCTCGGGCGCGATTTCATCGACGGCGCCATGCGGCACATCGCGGCCCGAGATCCAGTGGCTGGGCGCGTCGAAATGCGTGCCGGTATGCTCATTCATCGAGATGTTGTGCCATTTCCAGCCCGGCCCGCGATGATCATAGGCGCTGACCTCCTCCATCCGAAACCGCGCGCATTGGCCGAACTCGGGCGGCAGGATGATCACCGGAAAATCGGGGTCGAGCGAGTGGGTGAGGTCCACGACCCGCACCGCGCCCGTGGCGAGCCCGGCCAGGAGGGGCGTAAGCGCGCTCATGCCCCGCCCCCGGTCAGCTCGCGCTCCAGCACTTTGGGGCTGGCGGCATAGCGTTCGCGGATGTCCTTTGCCACATCGCCGGACCAGACCTCCTCTAGCCCGTCGCGCAGCCCCTGGACGAGATCGCGGGCTAGCGCGTTCGGCGTGAGCTTGGGGGGCGGCAGCGGCTGGTGCCAGTCATCCTCGGTGGGGCCGACAAACACATGCATCACCCGCAGCCCGGTGGCCCGAAACTCCGCCCGCAAACTGCGCGAGAGCGAGAGAGCGGCGGCTTGGGCCGCGCAGAACCCGCCCATCGCGGGGTCGGGGATCAGCGCATGGGCCGAGAGGATATTGACCCAGGCCGCGGCGGCATTGGTGCCATCGGCGCTGCGCGCGGCCATGCCGGGCCCAAAGGCCTGGGCGAGGCGCATCAGCCCCAGCGCGCTCACCTCCAGCGCCTCGCGGGCAAAGACGGGGTTGCCGCCCATCACCCCGCCGGGGCGCAGATGCCGGGCATTGTTGATGAGGATATCGGTCTTGCCGCCATACTCCCCGGCCATGCGCGCAAGCGAGGCGCTGTCGGTGAGGTCCAAGGGCAGGATCTCGGCCTCCAGCACCGGCGCGCCGCGCCAGGCCTCGGCCATGCCGACATAAACCGCCGCGGCGCCGGCGGCGCGCAGGGCGGCGATCAGCGCGGGGGTGTTGGCGTTGCGCCCATCGGTGATCAGCACCCGGCGATGTTTGGGGTCGCAGGTGAGGCTGCGCATCAGCGGATCATCCTCCATATGCGGGGTGCCCGTGCCCGTGCCCGTGTTGTTGCCCGTGCCGTTGCCCGTGCCTGTGCCTGTGTCGGTCTCGGCGGCAGGCAGGGCGACCAGCACCCCTTGGCCGGCACGGTCGAGCCGCGCGGTCATCCGCACCCGCGCGGCCCGCACCACATCGCCATGCAGATGGGCGGTGACCACGGGCCCGGCATCGAGCGCAACCGTGCCGATGCGCCAGGGCATCCGCTCGCGAAAGTAAAGCTGGGGCGAGACGCGGATGGTGGTTTCGGCCAAAAGCCTGCCCCCCGGAGGCTGGTCGCGCCAGACAAGGTCGGGCGAGAGGCAGGCCGCACAGGCATCGCGCGGCGGGTATTGGACCGCGCCGCAATCAGCGCAGACCTGCAGGGCAAAGCGCCCTTCGGCGGCCGCGGCGGTCAGACCCAGGGCCGCCCGGCTGCGGGCCATGGGCGGCAGGGTCGGCGAGACGGTGCGCTTTTGCGGGTCCTTGCGCGGCGGCGGGGCGAGCGGCTCGGTCATGCCGCCTCCAGCACCGCGGCCGAGGAACAGACCCCGCGGTCATAATTGATCATCCCAAAGCCTGAGACGAGGGCGCGGCGCGCGCCCTCCACCTGGGTCGGGCCGGCGGTTCCGGTCACCTGGCGCAGCGCTTCGACCAGCCCGATAAAGCCGCCCGCCGCCCCGGCCTGCCCGGCCGAGAGCTGCCCGCCGCTGGTGTTGTGGGGGAAATCGCCCGCAATGGTCAGGTCGCGCCCGCGCAGGAAATCGGGGCCCTCGCCCTTGGCGCAAAACCCCAGATCCTCGATCTGCATGACCGAGATCACCGGGTAATCGTCATAGGTCTGCACCAGATCGACATCGCCGGGCGCGCAGTCCGCCGCCTCCCAAAGCGTGTCGCGATCGACCGTCCAGCCGCCGCGCAGCTGGATGGGATCTTCGGCATGGGCATTGTGCCGCTCGATGGTCGCGGCGATGCGGGCGGCGGGCAGGCCCAGCCGGGCGGCCTCCTCGGCACGCATCACCAAGAAAGCCTCGGCCCCGGCGCAGGGCATCACGCAATCAAAAAGCGCCAGCGGGTCGGAGACCGGACGGGCGGCCAAATATTCGGCCATGGTCAGCGGGCGCTTCATCACCGCGCCGGGATTGCGCAGCGCATTGGCGCGCTGGGCCACGCAGATGCGGCCGAAATCCTCCCGCGTCGCGCCGAACTCGGCCATATAGCGGTCGGTCAAAAGCGCAAAGCTCGCATTCGGCCCGCCATAGCCGTAAGGCGTGCTCGCATCAATCGCAAAGCGCGAGAAGCTGGAAAGGAGGCTGCGGAAGCTCTCGATCTGGTTGGTGTCGCCGGCCACACAGGCCACGATCCGCGCATCGCCCGCCTGCACCGCCCGGGCGGCACGGCGCAGCGCGACCACCCCCGAGGCGCCGCCCATGGGGATATGATCGAGCCAGCGCGGGCAGAGCCCCAGATGCTGGGTGAGCCCCACGGCCGTGTCGGGAAAAAGGGTGAAGGACGAGACGGTCAGCCCGTCAAGCGCGGTTTTCGCGAGCCCCGCATCGCGCAGCACCAAGCGCAGGGCGGCGGCGATCCACCAATGCGCGGTCTTCTGGCTGTAGCGCTGATAGGGCACCGAGACCGGCGCCGTTGCCACCACCCCGTCATAGGGCATGGGGGCGCGGGGCGTCATGCGACCTGCCGGCGTTTGCGGGCGCGCAGATCGGTGGCCTGCCCTGCGGCGAGCAGCGCAGCGGCCTGGTCCTTGAGTGCTGCGCGCTGGATCTTTTGGGTCGCGGTCAGGGGCAGCGCCTCGACCAGAGCGACATAGCCCGGCACCTTGTAATAGGCCATCTGGGTCAGCGCCCAGTCGGCCAGCGCCTGCGGATCGAGCGTAGGATCGGCGACAAGGCAGGCAAAAACCTCATCCCCGCGGATCGCGTCGGGCACCGGCGCCACCCCTGCGGCATGGATTGCCGGGTGGCGCATCAGCACCGATTCCACCTCGACCGCGGCGATGTTCTCGCCCGAACGGCGGATGACGTTCTTCTTGCGGTCGATGAAGAAGAGGTTGCCCGCCGCATCGCGCCGCACAATGTCGCCGGTGTGAAACCAGCCGCCGGCCCAGGCCTCATCGGTGGCCTCAGGGTTCTTGAAATAGCGGGTGAAAAAGCCAAAGCGCGGGTCGGGCCCGGCGCGGCGCACCAGCAGCTCTCCCTGATCGGCGTCGCGCCCATCCTCATCCACCAGCCGGGTTTCGACCTCGGCCGTGGCGCGCCCAAAGCAGGCTGCACCCACCAGCCGGTCTTCGCTATGGGCCGAGATGGCGGCCCCCGAGCCGGTCTCGGTCATTGCCCAGGCCTCGACCAGCGGAAAGCCAAAGCGCGCCTCGAATGCGGCTTGCAGCTTGGGGTCGACCCCGGCGCCAAAGCCAAAGCGCACGCTGTGGTCGCGATCGGCGGGGGTTTCATCGGCCCCCATCAGCATCGACGGCATCACGCCCAGATAATGCAGGCAGGTCGCGCGCGCGCCCCGCACATCGGCCCACCAGGTCGAGGGGTGGAAGCGGTCGAGCGCGGTCAGACATCCCCCCACCGCGAGCATCGCCATGAAAGAACAGGCCATGGCGTTCATGTGGAAGATGGGCAGCGGGGTGATCATCCGCGCGCCATCCTCCAGCGTGCCGATCCCGCCCAGCTCGGCATACCAATCGCCGGCATATAGGAAATAGGTGTTGGAGAGCACGCAGCCCTTGGGCTGGCCCGTGGTGCCGGAGGTGTAGAGGAGGGCGGCCTCACCGGCCTGGCCGGTTTCGGGCCCCGCAATCGCGGCCCCGGCGCGGGGGGCGGGCGGCGCATCCCCGGGCGCGATGACCGGCGCGTCGATGCCTGCCGTGGCGGAAGCAGCGCGCAGCCCCTCGGCCCGGGCGGGCAGGGCGATGATCAGCGCAGGCTCGGCATGGCCGATGAGATATTCAAGCTCGGCCGCGCGCAGATCGGGGTTGATCGGCACGACCGACACGCCCAGCCGGTTGAGCGCCAGCCAGATCAGGAAGTAGCGCGGCCGGTTTTCCAAAAGCAGCGCCACCCGCATGCCGGCGCCATAGCCCGCATCGGCAAAACCCGCGGCCAGCAGGTCCACCTCGGCCGCGGCCTGGGCATAGGTGATTTCGCCCGCCGCAATCCCATAGATCTCGGCCGTGCCGGGCTGGACGTTCAGCATCGGCCGGTCAGGACAGCGCGCCGCGGTCTGCGCGAACGCCTCATGGACCGAGCCGAGGGCACAGAGGGGCGCGTACCGGGTCATGGCAAAAGCTGGATATTGCCGAAGGCGGCGTCGGAATTGAGCAGCTCGACCTTCTTACTGGCGATCCTGAGCGCGCCGTCGGCGACCACCAGCTCATGCGTCGCGGTCAGCGCCAGCAGGAACTGCTCATCGAGCCTTGTTTCGACATAATGCATGCTGGTGTTGGTGACATAGCGGTTCGTCTCGGGATCATGCAGATCCACGAAGGGGCGCTGGATGACATGGTGACAGCGGCTTTTGGGCTTTTGGGAAAACGTGCGCTGGCCGTTCAGCCGCTCCACCCGCAGGCGCAGCATGAACTGGTCCTCATGCATCAGCGAGGTGACGAGATCGGGGTCGGTCTGCTTATAGTCGAGCGGCATCCAGTAGATCCCCTCGGGCATCCACAGGGTGAGCCAGTCGTCATACCGTCCTTCATCGAGCATCCGTGCCTCGGCATAGATGAAATCGATGAGATCCTCGCGGCTGGGGGTCATTCCGCCGCCCTCGCCGCAGCGGCGGGCTGCGGGGCCATGAACTTCACCCAGGCGTCGAACTGGTTGCGCATCTGCCGCTCGGTGGTGCCGTTTTCCACCGCCTCGGCCTCGAAATCCTCCGGCCCCTGGCGCAGCCGCTGCACATTCACCCAGTCGAGCCCGTCGGCGGCCAGCCCCTCCTGCGCGCGCTCATACATCTCCAGATCGTCATGGCCCACGATCGAGGTGGGCGCGTTGATCATGCGGTTGTACATCGCCGTGCGCGCCAGCAGCATGTCGGGCGCATCGACCAGCCGGTAAATCCAGCTTTCGACCAGCGTGCGGTCGGCGGCCAGCGGGATGAAGTTGCGCAGCTGCTGGATCGGGCCCTTGATCATGATGTTGGGGAAATAAACCGTGTTATGCCGGTTCTCGCCCAGGATCGCGCGCGCCCGCTCCTCGCCATAGCTTGCGACCATCGCGTCGAAATAGCCCGGGATGGCCGAATAATCCGAATGGATCGAATGATGCACCCCGGTATGGCCATGCCCGTTGGGCCAGGTGCGGATGCCCATCTCCTCGAAAAACTCGTATGGCGACATGAAGGGCGCGATGATCTGCATGGCCATGGGCCGTGGTTCGGGATTGCCCATCTCATCCCAGATCTTCACCGCCGTGCCGGCCGAGCTTTCATGCGCGACCATCGGGTGGCAGGTGTCGGTCTGGTTCTCAACCAGCATCTTCCAGTTGCATTTGTGCATGTAGCGCAGGGGCGGGCCGGCCACCTCCAGCCGCCCGGCGGGCGAGCGGTCGACCATATTGTCAAGCGAGGTGAGGCTGTCGCCGAAGAACTCCTCAAAGGCGACCCCGCTCTCGGCCAGCCGCGCAAAGACAAAGCCGCGGTAATTCTTCACCGCGCCGACGGGCTTCATGCCCTTGGCGCCCTCGGTCTCATCAAGCCCGGTGCCCTCATAGCCCTTCTTCAGTGGGATCGCGAGCAGGCAGCCATTGGTCTTGAAGGACCAGGCGTGATAGGGGCAGCGGAAGAACTTGCCGGTATTGCCCTGCCGGTCGATGGCGATCTTGGTGCCCTTATGGGGGCAGCGATTGTAAAGGACATAGACCTCATTGTCGGAATGCCGCACCATGATCACCGGCTGATCGCCGATCTGGGTGGTGTAATAGTCGCCCTTCTTGGCCACCTGGCTGTCATGGCCCACAAACACCCAGGTGTTTCGGTAGAGATGCTGCATCTCCAGCCGGTAGACCTCCTGGCTGATATAGATGTCGCGATGCACCTGATGGGGTTGAACCAGGGCGCGCATGGTTTCGATGCTGTGCATGGGGCCTCCCGTTCAGAGATCGAGGACGAGGCGTGCGGATTTCGCCCGGCTCACACAGATCTGGATGAGCTTGCCCGAGGCCCGCTCGGCCTCCGACAGCACCACATCGCGGTGATCGGGCTCTCCGGCGATCACATCCGTCTGGCAGATGCCGCAATCGCCGCGCTGGCAATCATAGATGAGGTCATGGCCGGCTTCCTCCAGCACCTCGATGATGGTCTTGCCCGGCGGGATGGTGAAGACATCGCCGGTATTGGCGATCTCCACCTCGAAGGGCTGGTCGCCCTCCTGCGGCTGGGCGGTCTCGAAAAGCTCGATATGAAGCTGGCTTTCCGGCAGACCGGCGGCGGCAAAGGCGGTGCGGGCCGCCTCGATCATGCCCCGCGGGCCGCAGAGGTAAAGATGCGTGTCGGCGGGCTGGGCGGCCATCAGGGCCGGCAGGTCGAGCGGGGTTTCATCATCGTGATGCAGGCTCAGCGCCGCGCCGAAGGCCGCTTGCAGCGGGTCGATAAAGGCCGCCACGGCGCGCGACCGCGTGGTGTAGTGAAAGGAAAACGGCCGCCCAGCCGCCTGCAGCGCCGTGGCATGGCTGATCAGCGGGGTCACCCCGATGCCGCCGGCCAACAGCAGCGCCGGGCCGTCGTGATCGGCCAGCGGAAAGTCGTTCTTGGGCCCCTCGGCGCTGAGCGTATCGCCCAAGGCGAGCGCATGCATGGCCGTGCTGCCGCCATCACCGGCATCCTCGCGCTGCACGGCAATGCGCCAGCCGGCCTGCCCCGGCCAGTCGATCAGCGAATAGGAGCGGCTGCCCGCTGCCAGCGCCACATCGATATGGGCGCCCGCGCTGTGTGCCGGGACGTCGCCCGCCAGCTCAAAAAGCCGGATGCGGTCGGTCTCGTCATGGATGCCTGCCACGTGCAGGGTGAGCGCCATACGAAATCTCCTCTTCCCGTTTAATATGAAATTTCATATAAAGCGGGTCAAGCAGAAAGTGAGACTGCATGGATGGACCTCAAGCAAGCGACCCGGAGGCCGGGTTTGTCGGCTCTTACCTCTTGTATCTGCTGGCTTCGGTCAGTGAACGGGCGAGTGCCGAGTTCCATGCACATGCACGCAATCAGGGGGTCAGGATGCCGGAATGGCGCGTCCTGGCCTGTCTGCATGACGGCGACGGTGCAATGATCACCCGGCTTGCCCAGTTTGCGCTGATGGAACAGTCGCGGCTGACCAAGATCGTCGATCAGATGGCCGCGCGGGGGTTGGTCACGCGGCGCGCCGACCCGCGCGACGGGCGCCGGGTCCGGGTGCATCTGACCGCCGCCGGCCGCAGGCTGGCCGCGCAATTGACGGCCGATGCGCGGGCGCATGAGGCGCGGATCCTCGACCGGCTCGATCCCGACGATGCCGCGCGGATCAAACCGATCTTAAAGAAGCTCCTGGCCGGGCTGAAGGAGGGTGCAGAGTGAAAATCTGGTATCAAAGCTATGTCGATTATGAAAACGGTGCCTCCTATTGGGACCGGCTGCGCCCGCATCTGGCCGCCTGCGCCGCCCCGGGCACCGAGATCGAGATCCACGGCATCACCCCCTATGACAGCTATGCCCATCCGCTGGTCGAGTTCCGCTGCGCGCGCGAGATGATCTGCAATGCCGTCAGGGCCGAGCGCGCGGGCTATGACGCCTTCATCGTCGGGCATTTCCAGGATGCCGGGCTCTATGAGGCCCGCTCGGCCGTCGACATCCCTGTCATCGGCATGGGCGAGGCCACCATGCTCTGGTCTTGCCAGCTCGGCCAGCGCCTCGGCATCGTGACCATCAACCCCCGCTTCATCCCCTGGTTTCACCACCAGATCGGCCGGTATGGGCTGCGCGAGCGGATCACCGGCGTGCATGCGATGACCTTTGAGCCCGGCCAGATCCTCGCCGCCTACGGATCCGAGACCAAGGCCGAGGAGGTCCGCCAGCTTTTCGAGGCCCAGGGCCGCCCGCTGGTCGCGCAAGGCACCGAGGTGCTGATCCCCGGCGGCGGCATCCCCATGCTGCTCTTCTCGGCCTTCCTCAACCACCAGATCGACGGCGCCCCGGTGATCAACGGCATCCCCATCGCGGTGAAAATGGCCGAAGCCGCCGTGTCCCTGCGCGCGCTCACCGGCCAGACCATCAGCCGGGTCGGCGAGTATGCCAAAGCCCCCGACCATGTGATCGAAGAGTTTCTGGCCCACCCCAAGGGGCTTTAGGCGCGCCCCGCCCCTTCTTCTTGGGAAAAATACTCACATCCCACACCGGCCACAGGGGCTGCACCCGGATCAATTGCCCTGGCTGGGCAGCCAGAGCGCGATCTGCGGCCAGATGATCAAAAGCCCCACCAGAAAGATCGAACAGCCCATGTAAGGCAGGGCCGCCACATAGATCTCGCGCATGGTCGTGCCAGGCGGTGCGACCCCCTTCATCACAAACAAAAGCAGCCCGAAGGGCGGGGTGGTGAAGCTGATCTCCAGCGCCAACAGGATGATCACCGCAAACCAGATCAGATCGAAGCCCAGCGACTGCGCCAGCGGAAAGAAAATCGGCACCGTGAGCAGCATCATCGAAAGCTGGTCCATGAACATGCCCAGGATCAGCAGGATGCCGAACATGATCAGCAGCATCACCACCGGGTCCAGCGCAAATTGCGTGGCCCAACGGATCAGGCCCGAGGAAGCGCCGGAAAAGGCCAGCAGCGCCGAAAACGTCGCCGAGCCGAAGATGATCAAAAGCGCCATGGTCGTGACCCGCAGCGCGCCCGTCACCGAGGCCACAAAACCGTCCACCGTCAGCCGGCGGTAAAGCACGGCAAGGATCAGCACGCCCAGACATCCGAATGCCGCCGATTCCGACGGGGTCGCCCAGCCATAAAGGATCAGCAGGATCACCCCGATCACAACCGCCACCATGGGCAGGATATCGGTGACCACCAGCCACAGCTTCTCGGCCAGGCTCGTGCGATCGACATCATAGGAGGGTGCGGCCTGGGGATCGGCCAGGCACATGCCCAGGATCATAACCGTGTAAAAGATCGCCAGCATCAGCCCCGGCACAATCCCCGCAATCAGCAAAAGCCCGACATCGAGATTGGCCAGCGTCGCAAGCAGCACCGCCAGCGCCGAGGGCGGGATCAGCATGGCAAGCCCCCCCGTGCCCAGGATCGGCCCGATCGCCATGTGCTTTTTATACCCCCGCCGGTGCATCTCCGGCACCATCAGCGAGCCCAAAAGCGCCGTCGAGCCCATCGATGAACCCGAAAGCGTGGCAAAGGCCGTGCCGCCCGCCACTGTCACAAAGGAAAGCCGCCCCGGGATCCGCCCCATCAGCTTTTCCACCGCCGAAAACATCTTGGTCGCAAGCCCGGTGTGAAAAAAGATCTCCCCCATCAGGAGGAACATCGGCACCGGCATCAGATTGAAGGTCGTCACCGTGGGGATGGCATTGTTGGTGAGCTGCCCGATCCCCCGCTCCATCTGGGTCAGCAGATCGCC
>JBCBKN010000131.1:0-10690 GCA_038521775.1 Pseudomonadota bacterium
AGGCTCCGCGCATCGCCCGTTGCTACCCCGGCGCGATAGCGCCAAACCAACCGTCAGGCTCCAGTTGCCCGTGGATGATCAGTGGGGGTCACAGCAATCACGCTTTCGGATTGGGTGTTCGATGCCATCGAGAACAACCATGTTCTCACTCAGAACCGACACTACTTTTTCCTGCGCAAACCCCTAGAGCCGCGTCTCTGTTAGATCGCGCGAAAACATTGCGGGGCCAACGCTCCCGCCCGACGCAGCCGTTGCCAAGGCCTTGCCAGTGTGGGGTGCCGGATCAATTGGTTGATACTCTTCCGAATACGCGCGTGGAGGAGGGCAACGGCTGACTCAAACGACATGCGCGCAGTGCCGCCCGTGCTTGCCCGCGAATGATAAAGCCCAACTCAACGCCATTGGTGAGTGGTCCAAGCTGTCTGAGCTGTGTGCGAAAGGGTGTGCCAAGATCACCTCGGAGTAAAAAAAGCGATTTCATTCAATGAGATACGGCGATGAAGTGGTGGACAGGAAGACAAGGTGGCGTGGCCATCTAAAGACCCTCTTGCCCGCACCCTGCACCATTCAAAATGTGCAGCACCAACCGGCGCTGGCCATCGACGCTGTACCGGATCGGGGATGCGATCTCACCGGACGTCGGACGCATATAGGTGGCCGCGTGCGCGTTGCACGTCCTCACCTTGACCGCAGCGCGCTCCGGCGAGGTTTTGGGCCTGGTCTTGGGCGAGGTCGAACTGCACAAGGCGATTTGGACAGCCCCGGGCGCGCGCATGAAGATGTCCCGCGGCCACCATGTGCCGCGTTCGCTTGCCGCTGTCGGTCTGCTTGGCCGCGTGCCGCGCCTGCCCGGCACCGATCTGATGTGTCCAGCGCCCCGCGGCGGCCGTGTGTCTCGGGTCGTCCCGCGGTTCCGCATGGGCTGCGCTCACGGATCGGGCGGCCGAGTGCACCGGCTACTCACGCGAGATGGCCGAAATCGCTTTGGACGCAGGTGAGTGCTCGGGCGGAAAATGGCACATTGGATCCGCAGGCTTCGACTACGGATGTGAGGGGACAGCAGGGGGGACGATCGCAGGAATGACGGTTTAATCTATTGAAAATATGAGGAAAACTATTGTGAAGTGGCGACCCCGACAGGATTCGAACCTGTGACCTGCCGCTTAGGAGGCGGCCGCTCTATCCTGCTGAGCTACGGGGCCGGTGCGGGTCTTGTACGCCAAGAGGGGCGGTGAGCGCCAGTGATCCGAGCATTGGCGATCCGAGCATTGGCGATCAAAGCGCTGGCGGCCCGTGCTGTTTCCGCCCGCACCGGGCCGCGCAGCATGCTGGATGGGGTTGCGCCGGCCCCGCCCAGCGCTGATGGTGAGTGCGGGAGGGAAACGGGATGGACACCGTGCCGCAATTCATGGCCAAGGCCGCGCGATTGTGCCGCAGCGTCGCGGCATTGCTGATCGCCGGGGTCATGCGCCGGCTCGACAGCGACGAGGTCGAGGCCCGTCTGGCCGCCCGCCCGGTGCGCGAACAGATCACCATCACCGCCCTTGTCTTGCTTGCCCTTTTTCTGGCGGCGCTCCTGGCCGCGCAGGGCGGCATATGGGGCATGCTGGCTTTCGGCGCGCTGGTCGTCTTTTTGGCGCGCTGACTCCGTATGCATTCGTATGCAGTTGAAGTTGCAGAAAAAATTCGAACGCCAGTGATCCGATCCGAGGCCCCGCCCGTTAACCTCGATATCTCGACAGGAGGATGGAACATGGGTATCGGACTTGGAATTCTCACCTTCGGCACGCTCGGGTTCGTGGCGGCCTTTGCGTATCTTAGCGCGCGCAGCATGGAAAAGCGCCGCAAGATGAATTTGCCTAAATCGAGCCTAGCGGCCGATGCGCCGCACCGGATGCGCGCCCGCGGGGCGTAACACGTCCGCCATGGCTTTTGTCGCCCATGGGGCGGGCATGTCCCGGCGCCTCGGCCCAACGCAGGCGGCCCAAGGCGGTCTCGCCCCAGCCTAGGCGGCCCCAGCGTGGCCGGGGCCGCCCCCACCCGCCCCGACCGGCAACTGGCCATGGACACTGCATCTCTCCCACGCCGGTCCACAGTCGCCGCTTGAGCAGGCATCGCGATCCTTGACCTGACCGGCAGCCTCGGGTCCCATGCGAAATCGGGGCGAGACGAGGCAGTGAGATGACAGTCCAGCCGGTGTTTGACGGGCATAACGACCTTTTGCTGCATCTATGGCGGGAGGGCGATCTGGAGGGGTCGAGCTTCATCGCCGGGCGGGCGACGGGCCATATCGATCTTCCGCGCGCCCGGGCGGGCGGCCTTGCCGGCGGGTTCTTTGCGATCTTCGTGCCCAATTTCCTGCCCCGGCACCTGCCCCTGGGCAGCGCGGCCGACGGCAAGGTCGAAAACCTGCCCTCCATCGCGGCCGTCGACCCCGCCCAGGCGCGAATCGCCACCGTCGAGATCGCGGCCATTCTTCTGCGCCTGGCCCGCACCCATCCCGATGCGCTGGCCATCTGCCGGCGCCCCGGCGACATTGCCGCGGCCCGCAGCCGCGGGGCGTTCGCGGCCATCCTGCATCTGGAGGGCGCCGAGGGGATCGGCCCCGACCTGGCCGAGCTGGAGATCCTGCATGCCGCGGGGCTGCGCTCGCTCGGCCCGGTCTGGTCGCGCCCCAACATCTTCGGCAATGGCGTGCCGTTCCGCTTTCCCGCCAGCCCCGATACCGGCCCCGGCCTCACCGATGCGGGCCGCCGGCTGGTCACCGAATGCAACCGCATGGGCATCCTCATCGACCTGTCGCATCTGAACGAAGCCGGGTTCTGGGAGGTCGCCCAGCTCTCCGACGCGCCGCTCGTGGCCACCCATTCCAACGCCCATGCCCTTTGCGCCTCGTCGCGCAACCTCACCAACCGGCAGCTCGACGCGATGGCCGAACGGGGCGGCATTGTCGGGCTGAACCTGGCGATCGGCTTCCTGCGCGAGGATGGCCGCCGCATTGCCGAGACCCCGCTTGCGACCGTGCTGCGGCATTTTGAGCATCTCATCGAACGGCTGGGCGAGGATGGGGTGGCGCTGGGCTCGGATTTCGACGGCGCGCTGGTCCCGCGCGAGATCGGCGATGCCGCCGGCCTGCCGGCCCTGGTCGACGCAATGGAAAAGGCAGGCTATGGCGCGCCACTCATCGACAAGATCTGCTGGCGCAACTGGACCGCGTTTCTCGACCGCCAGCTGCCCGACCGCTAGCGGCGCAGGAAACTGCGCCGGGGACCCCGCGCCGCGCCGCGTAAACCCCCCAGCGACGCCCTCTGGCCTCGCGCGTCGCTTCATGAGATACCGGACCGCGATGAGAGGGAGCACCTGACCCGATGATCCGACCCCTGTTCATGTCCATGCTCACGGCCCTTGCGCTGCTCGTGACCGCCCCGGCCGCCTGGGCGCAAAGCGGTGCCGATTTGCAGCGCATCTCGACCTATCTCAACGCGATCACCACGCTCACCGGCAATTTCGTGCAGACCAATCCCGACGGCACGGTCAATGAGGGGCGGTTCTTCATCCGCAAGCCCGGGCTGATGCGGTTTGAATATGAGCCGCCCAATATGGCGCTGGTCATCGCCGATGGCGTCTGGGTGGGGGTGGTCGACCGCGCCTCCAATTCCGACGCGCAGCGCTACCCGATCTCCGAGACGCCGCTCGATCTGTTGCTGCGCGACCGGGTCAATCTGGCGCAGGAGGGCACGGTCCAGCGCATCGACAAGGCCAATGGCCAGCTGCGGGTGACGGCCGGCGACCCCGACGATCCAGGCTCGGGCGCGCTGACCCTGGTCTTTTCGGACCGGCCGCTGGAGCTGCGGCAATGGATCGTCATGGACGAGAACGGCCAGGTGACCACGGTGCTGCTGTCCGAGATGCGCCGCGGGATCGATCTCAACCGGGCGCTCTTTTCCATCGAGGCCGCCGAGCTTGACCGCTAGCCAGGGCCCGGCGCGCCGGATCGCCCGCAGGAGCAGCCGCGGTTAGTGTCCAAGACCCTGCCAGCGGTACCGTTGGGAAGAATTGTGAACCGTGGACCTTGGCTGCTTATGAATGAAATTGTTGATACCGTTGATCTTGAGTGGCTGAGACGAGCCTTGTTGACGATAGCGCCCAGTCACAAAGTAGCAAACCTTGAAAGGGATTATGGCGAAGGTGAAATTTTGTAACCAGGGATATTGGTTCGGAGATAGATCGGTATAATCGGGATATATCTCGCTTTTCTAGACAACATGTCAATGACCCGGAAATGACTGGCATTGACCTTACAATATCATGCGGTGTTGGTGATTTACCCGATCATGACAATGCTGTCGAAGTTCACTATGTATATTCTTCGTCTTTGGGGAGTGATAGAGGGACAATTACAACAAACTCGTTTTGCTTAAAACGCGATGATGGGTCGTTTGTTTTGTTCGGTTAGAGTTGATAACGAACATCCCCATCCCCCGAAACACCGCGATGCTCCAGATCAGCGCCAAGGGTGATCGCCGTCGGCACGGCGAAGGTGATGAGCCGCACCCGCAAACTCGGCCCGCCCCGCCGGATGCGCGGATTGCGTTTCGGGTGAAGCCGATCGCGCCAAAAGACCAACATGCCGAGAAGCGCGATGCGCGTCTGTTCGAAAACGCGCACGCCGCATGGTCGGATGACCAGGTTCTGGGTCACGACGGCCCCTCGGCAAATCGTCCCGGACATTCCTTGCATTCCGCGATTTCAAATCCCGCCGAGTTGGCGGCATGTCCGGCATCGCAACCGGAGTTTTCATGGCACCGGCAATCAGCCGCCAGCCGCACCGCCGGCACCCGTTTTCAGCTCGGCTCAGCCCAGGGCGGCGGCCGTTTTTCCAGGAAGGCCGCGATGCCGGCGGCGGCCTCCGGCGCCTCCCAGACATCGGCGAGACGGGCAATCGTCTCCTCGATCACCGCATCGTCGATCGGCGGGCCCAGCCGGCGGGCCAGCGCCTTGGCCGCCCCAACCGCCCCGGGCGCGACCGACAGATAGGGCGCAACCTCTGCCTCGACCGCCGCGTCCAGCTCGTCCGCCGGCACAATTCGCGCCAATAAATCAAACGCTTGCGCCTCGGCCGCATCGAACAGCCGCGCCGACATAAAGACCCGGCGCGCCCGGCCCTCGCCCATCCGGGCAAGCACATAGGGGCCGATGGTGGCCGGGATCAGACCCAGCCGGGTTTCGGTCAGCCCAAAGCGGGCCTCCGGCACCCCGATCGCCACGTCGCAGACCGAGATCAGACCGACGCCGCCGCCGAACGCGTTGCCATGCACCTGCGCAATCAAGGGCTTGGGCATCTCATTGAGCGCGCGCAAACAGCCCGCCAGCCGCCGCGCCTCAGCCATGCGCCCGGCCCGGTCGGCCTCGATCTGCGCCATCATCCAGCCCAGATCACCGCCGGCGCAAAAGCTCCGCCCCCGGCCGGCCAGAACCACCGCCCGCACGGCAGGATCGGCGCCCAGCCGGTCCGCCGCTTGGGCAAGCGCATCCATCATCGGGGCAGAGAGCGCATTGTGCTTCTCCGCCCGGTCCAGGGTCAGCCGCGCAACGCCCCGCGGATCGATCTCAACGCGCAAATCGGATGCCGGGTCCCCCGCCATGGGCTGCCTCCCTTCCTTAAACCTTCAGACCGCAGGGGCGCGCCACCGCCCGCCTTCTTCTTGGTTCAAATACTCCCCCGCGGAGCGGCCCCGGCCTCAACCGCTTGATCCGGTTGGAAAATTTACCCAGGCCGCCTCACGCCTCAGCGCGCAACCCACGCGCAAACTCCGCCGCCTCGCCCAGCCGCGCCGCGTCAATGCCGGTTGCATAGCCCAGCCGAACCATCAGCGACAGAACCGCCTCGGTCGCGACATTGCCGGCCGCCCCCGGCGCATAGGGACAGCCGCCCAACCCGCCGGCCGAGGCGTCAAAAACCCGCACCCCCCGCCCCAGGCTCAGCTCGATATTGCCAAGCGCCACGCCGCCCGTGTCATGAAAATGCCCGGCCAGCGCCGCGGCCGGCACAGCCTCCAAAACCGCCGTCAGCATCGCATCGACCCGCTCGGGGCTGGCACGGCCCAGCGTGTCACCAAGGCTGATCTCATAGCAGCCCGCCTCGTAGAGATGCCCGGCCACCCGCGCGACAGAAGCGGGTGCCACCGGCCCGTCAAAGGGGCAATCGCT
This sequence comes from Pseudomonadota bacterium, assembly GCA_038521775.1. GTDB lineage: Bacteria > Pseudomonadota > Alphaproteobacteria > Rhodobacterales > Rhodobacteraceae > J013. The sequence continues at coordinate 6,211 of JBCBKN010000131.1, forward strand.
CACGCAGCTTACATAGCCGCGCATCAGCACGGCGTCGGCCCGGGCCGCGGCGGCGATCGGGGCGAACCGCTCCAGGCTTTCGGCCACCGAGCAGTTGAGATTGGCCCGGCTGAACCCTTCCGAGGCCGAGGCAAACACCGCGATCTCATCGGCCTTGGCGTCCCGCGCAGCCGCATAGCCCTTCATATTGGGCGTGAGCGCGGCATAGCGCGTGCCGGGCCGTCGGTCGATGCCCGCCAGAACCGCAGCACCATCGGCCATCTGCGGCACCCAGCGCGGGCTGACAAAGCTCGCCGCCTCGATCCGCGCAAACCCGCAGGCCGATAAAAGGTTGATCAGTTTGACTTTTTTCTCAACCGGAATGATCGCGGCCTCGTTTTGCAGCCCGTCGCGGGGTGCGACCTCAACCAGGGTCACATGCTCAGTCACCCTGCGCCTCCTCCAGCCGGGCCAGCAGCGCGCCATCCTCGACCTGGGCGCCCGTTTCGGCCAGCAGCTCGGCGACCACCCCGTCGCGCGGCGCGGTCAGACTGTGCTCCATCTTCATCGCTTCCAGCACCAGCAGGGTCTCGCCCCGGGCAACGCTCTGGCCCGCCGCGACAGCGACATGCTTGACGAGGCCGGGCATGGGCGCGGTGATCACATGGCCTGCCGCCTCGGCCTCTCCGGAGGCATCCATCGGGTCGGGCAGGCCGAAGGCAAAGGCCGCGCCGGCGGTGAAGACCGTCACCCGCTGCGGCTCGCGCGCGATGTCAAAGCGCAGGCTGCGATCGCCGGCCAGGGCCCGCATGCCGCGGTCATCGCAGGTGATCGTCACGTCGAGCGCACCCTCGTCATCTTCTTCACCCGCGCCACCTTCAACACGGAACCGCAACGGCCCCAGTACCACCACGCGACAGGTCAGCGACACGCTGCCCTGGTCGAGGCGGATGTGATGGGCGGCCTCGGTCCAGGCGCGCCAGCCCATCAGCCGATCCCATGGATCGGGGCCCGACCGGTGCGACAAAAGCCCAAGCCCAGCAATCGCAGCCAGGGCGATGCTCTGCGCGGACGGCGTCGGATCGGCCGAAAGCGCGTCGAGATCGCGGCCGATCAGCCCGGTATCGACCTCGCCGACCGCAAAGCCTTCATGCGCGGTCAGGGCCCGCAGAAAGGCCAGATTGGTCACCGACCCCGCAATCCGCATCTCGGCCAGACCCGCCGCAAGCCGCGCCAATGCCGCCGTCCGGTCGGGCCCATGGGCAATGAGCTTGGCAATCATCGGGTCGTAATAGGGGGTGATCTCGTCGCCTGCCCGCACACCGCTGTCGATCCGCAAGGGGCCGTGCCGAAAAGCGCTGGCCTCCGGCGTTTGCAGATGCGAGAGCCGGCCCGTCGAGGGCAGAAAGCCGCGCGGCACATCCTCGGCATAGATCCGCGCCTCAAACGCATGCCCGTCGATGGAAAGATCCTCCTGGGCAAAGGGCAGCGGCTCGCCGGCCGCGACGCGCAGCTGCAGCGCCACGAGATCGAGCCCGGTGATCGCCTCGGTCACCGGATGTTCGACCTGCAGCCGCGTGTTCATCTCCATGAACCAAAAGCCGTTTTCGCGCAGCCCTTGCGAGCCGTCGGCGATGAATTCCACAGTGCCGGCACCGGCATAGCCGATGGCCCGCGCGGCCTCGACCGCCGCTGCCCCCATCGCGGCGCGCATCTCCGGGGTCATGCCGGGGGCGGGCGCTTCCTCGATGACCTTCTGGTGCCGGCGCTGGAGCGAGCAATCCCGCTCGAACAGATGCACCACCTGGCCATGGCTGTCGGCAAAGAGCTGGATCTCGACATGGCGCGGGGCGGTGACGAATTTCTCAATGAGGCAGGCGGCATCGCCAAAGGCGGCCTGCGCCTCGCGCTGAGCGCTGGTGAGCGCCTCTCCAAAGGCGGCCGGCTCCTCAACCAGGCGCATGCCCTTGCCGCCGCCGCCCGCGCGCGCCTTGATGAGCACCGGATAGCCGATTTTTTCGGCCTCGGCGGCGAGCATGGCAGGGTCTTGATCGGCACCGTGATAGCCGGGCACCACCGGGACGCCGGCCTTTTCCATCAGCGCCTTGGCGGCGTCCTTGAGCCCCATGGCGCGGATCGCCGAGGCTGGCGGGCCGATGAAGGTGAGCCCGGCTTCCTCGACCAGCTCCACGAAATCGGGGTTTTCGGAAAGAAAGCCATAGCCAGGATGGATCGCCTCGGCCCCGGTGTCGAGGGCTGCTTCGACGATGCGCGCGCCCTGCAGATAGCTTTCGGCCACCGGCGGCGGGCCGATGCGCACCGCCTCATCGGCCATCTCGACATGGGCGGCCATGGCATCGGCATCGGAATAGACCGCAACCGTGGCGATGCCCATGCGGCGGGCGGTGGCGATGACACGGGCCGCGATTTCGCCGCGATTGGCGATGAGGAGTTTGGCAAACATCACCCGGCCTTTGCGCAGATGGAGAGCCCGGGGGCGCTGCCCCCGGACCCCCGGAGTATTTGGACCAAGAAGAAGGGGGCGAAGGCGGGTGCCGGCATGGCGGATGCTGCGGGACGGGGCATCGGGCTACATCCTGAAGACGCCAAAGCGTGTTTCCTCGATGGGGGCGTTGAGCGCGGCCGAGATCGAGAGGCCGAGCGCATTTCGGGTCTGGCGGGGATCGAGGATGCCGTCATCCCAGAGCCGGGCGGAGGCATAGAGCGGGTGGGACTGGCGCGCAAACATCTCCAGGGTGGGGGCTTTGAAGGCCTCTTCCTCCTCGGCCGACCATGACCCGCCTTTGCGCTCGATCGCCTCGCGCCGCACCGTGGCGAGCACGCCGGCGGCCTGTTCGCCGCCCATGACCGAGATGCGCGCATTGGGCCAGGTCCACAGGAAGCGCGGCGAATAGGCCCGCCCGCACATGCCGTAATTCCCCGCCCCGAAGCTGCCCCCGACCAGCACGGTGATTTTCGGCACCTTTGTGGTGGCGACGGCTGCGACGAGCTTGGCGCCATCCTTGGCAATGCCGCCGGCCTCGTATTTGCGCCCGACCATGAAGCCGGTGATGTTTTGCAGGAAGACCAGCGGGATGCGGCGCTGCGCGCAAAGCTCGATGAAATGCGCGCCCTTCTGGGCCGATTCGCTGAAGAGCACGCCGTTATTGGCCACGATCCCCACCGGCAGCCCGTGGATATGGGCAAAGCCGGTGACCAGGGTCGGGCCATAGCGGGCCTTGAACTCGTCAAAGCGCGAGCCGTCGACGAGCCGGGCGATCACCTCGCGAATGTCATAGGGGGTGCGCAGATCGGCGGGCACGATGCCGGTGATCTCGCCGGGATCATAGGCGGGGTCTTCGGGCGTCTGGCGCTCCACGGGCCATAGCTTCGGGCGGTTCAGCGCCGCCACGGCGCGGCGGGCGAGCGCCAGCGCATGGGCATCGTCGCGCGCCAGATGATCGGCCACACCCGAGAGGCGGGTGTGAAGATCGCCGCCGCCCAGATCCTCGGCCGTGACAACCTCGCCGGTGGCGGCCTTCACCAGGGGCGGGCCGCCCAGAAAGATGGTGCCCTGGCCCTCGACGATGATGGTCTCATCCGACATGGCCGGCACATAGGCGCCGCCCGCGGTGCAGGAGCCCATGACCACGGCGATCTGCGGGATGCCTGCGGCCGACATATTCGCCTGGTTGAAGAAGATCCGCCCGAAATGGTCGCGGTCGGGAAAGACCTCATCCTGATTGGGCAGGTTGGCGCCCCCGGAATCGACCAGATAGAGGCAGGGCAGGTGATTTTGCGCCGCGATCTCCTGCGCGCGCAGGTGCTTTTTGACCGAGAGCGGGTAATAGGTGCCGCCCTTTACGGTCGCATCATTGCACAGGATCATGCAGTCGCGGCCCGACACGCGGCCAATGCCGGCGATCATCCCCGCACCGGGGGCCGCGCCCTCATACATGTCATGGGCGGCAAAGAGCCCGATCTCCAGAAACGGCGCGCCGGGGTCGAGCAGCCCCGCCACCCGGTCCCGTGGCAAAAGCTTGCCGCGCGCTACATGCCGGTCCCGCGCCGACGCACCGCCGCCGGCAAGCGCGATGTCGGCCGCCGCCTGGATCTCGGCCAGCGCGTCCTCATGCGCGGCCTGGTTGCGCGCAAAGCTCTCGGACCGGGGCGAGATCTGCGAGGCCAGTCGGGTCACGACGGCGCCCTTGTAAAGCTGGGGTTCCTTGCGTTGGCAGGTGCCCGATCGGGAGAAGGCCGATGGTCTTGTGATGACATGATCCGACGCGCCGCCGGTCCTGCAGTCGGTACCAAGATCATCGCATCTGTCTCCGTTGTGAAAACGGGATCATCCCGCATGGCCGAAGGGCGCGCCATGCTCAGGCCGTTTCCTCAAACATCTCGCGGCCGATCAGCATGCGCCGGATCTCCTGCGTGCCGGCGCCGATCTCATAGAGCTTGGCGTCGCGCAACAGCCGCCCGGTGGGGTAGTCGTTGATAT
>JBCBKN010000132.1:0-10633 GCA_038521775.1 Pseudomonadota bacterium
GCGCCCATGCGGCGCCCGAAGCCGGCCGCAAACACCATCGCCGCCTCGGGCAGGGCCCCGCCCGCCGCGCCCGCCCGGCCACCGGCAGCAGGCCTGACAGGGGCGCCGGTCACCGGCTCCGACCGATGCGCGCCAGCAGCGCCGGCCCGGGCGGCGGCATGTGCCGCGCCACCCAGTGCCGCAGCCCCGCCAGGCCGGGATGGGCCAGATCGCGCTGCAAATGCGCCCAGACCCGCGGGATCATCGCCAGATAGCCCGGCTTTCCGTCGCGCCGCCACAGCCGGGTGAAGATCCCGATGATCTTGAGATTGCGCTGCGCACCAAGCGCGGCATAGGCCGTCGCAAAGGGCGCGGCCTCCCGCCCGGTCGCGTCGAGATACCGCCCGATCATGGCCGCGCGCAAATCCGGGCCGGTGTCGCGCCGGGCATCCTCCAAAAGCGAGACCAGATCATAGGCCGGATGTCCGCGCAGCGCGTCCTGATAATCAAGCAACCCGACCTGGGCGACCGCCTGGACGACCGCCTGGGCGGGGCTGCCAGCATCACCCGCGATCTGCGCGCCGGCCGAGAGATCGGCCGTTGCGGGCCGCCAGACCAGGTTTTCGGCGTGATAATCGCGCAGGACCACCACGTCGCGCGACGCCGCGGCCCCCTCCAGCGCCTCGGCCAGCGCCTCGGCCAGAACCGCGTCGAACTCGGCCATGGCATCCCGTCCGGGCTCGGCACCCGCAGCGGTCAGATACCAGTGCGGGGTGAGCGCCGCCTCGGCGTGAAGCGTCTCCAGATCATAGGGGTTGAGCAGATGCAGCCCGTCCGACCAGGCAATGGCCGCGGGCGGCGCAATGCGGTGCAGGGCGGCCAAAAGATCGGTGGCCGCGGCATAAAGCGCGGGCTCCAAGCTGGGCTGCGCCGCGCAGACCCGGGCAAAAAGCGCATCGCCCAGATCCTCCAAAAGCGCGAACCCCGCCCCCGGATCGGCCGCGAGAACGCCCGGCGCGGCGAAACCCTGCATCCGCAGCCAGCCGGTGAGCGCCAGGAACGCGCCGATATCCTCGCCCCGGTCGGGCGGCGCATCCATCAGCACGGCCGACGCGGCGGGGGGGCGTTCCGCCTCTGGCATTGAGGCGGCCGGCGCGGGGCTGCCCTCCGCCCCCGGGCCTGCGCCGGGCGCGCTGGCCTCGGGCAGGGCACCGGTCTTGGCCGGGGGGTCGGCCTTCGGCAGGGGACCGGCCTCGGGCAGGGCGCCGGTCTTGGGCGGGGGGTCGGCCTTCGGCAGGGCGCCGGCCTCGAGCAGGGCACCCGCCTCGGGCGGGGGGGCGGCCTTCGGCAGGGGACCGGCCTCGGGCAGGGCACCGGCCTCGGGCAAAGTATCGGCCTTATGCAGAGCACCGGCCGGCCCCGCGTCGTTCCAGCGCAGCCGGTCATAGCGCCGCGCCGATGCATCCCCGGCCAGGGGCGCACGATCGGCCGCGGACCAGCCGGCCTGGGCCAGAAAGCGCCGCTTGGCAGCCTCGCGCGGGTCCGCCGCGGCGGTGCCGCTGTCGGGATGCGCGCCCAGGGGATCGTCCGGCCCGCCGCCGCTCCGCTTCACGGGCGCAGAGCCGGGGCCACCCTCGGGGGCATGCCCGGCGCCATGCCCGGCGCCATGCTCTGGGGCATTGTCGGCAACATGCTCGGAGGCACCCGCTGGGACAGGCCCGGAGCCAAGCGCGTGGACAGGCCCGGGGGCACGCCCGGCATCACGCGTTTGGTCACGCCCGGCATCACGCCCAGTGTCACGTTCTCTACCACGCTCTTTGTCATGCTGGGGCGTAGTTGACTCGGGGCCTTCGGGACGTTCGGGGGTGTTGTCGGTCATGCCGCCCGCCAACCCGCGGCCTGCCAATCCGCCGCCCTGTCCAACAGCGCCTCCCAACCAGGACCCTGGGCGCTGAGCCGTGCCAGACGTCCCGGCTCCTCCATCCCGACCGACGCCGTGGGCCCGGCCTGGCCCTTCCTCGCCGACCCCGGGGGCGAGGCATCGCCGGGCATGGCGGATGCCGCATCCGGCGCATCGGCCAACGCCACGCGCAAATGGCGCGCGGGGCAAAGCGGGCCCAGCCGGTCGGGCCATTCGATCAGCACCAGCGCCCGGTCGAACGCGTCGGCCAGCCCCAGCTCCTCGACCTCCTCAGCGCTGTGCAGACGGTAGAGGTCGCAATGCCAGATCTCCGGCGCGGCGCCATAGACCTGCACGAGCGTGAAGCTGGGCGAGGGCACCTCCTCGACCGTCCCGCCCGCACCCGAACCTGCACCCGAACTTGCACCCGAATCCGCACCCGAACCCGCACCCGTGTCTGCGGCCAGCCTGGCCTGGATGATGGCCCGCGCAAGCGCGGTCTTGCCCGCGCCAAGCGCACCTTCAAGCAGAACCGTATCGCCAGCCCGCAGAAGCGGCGCGAGTGCGGCGCCGAAACTGGCCGTCGCCTGCATGTCGGGTAGCGCTACGATCATGCCCTTTGATAGCCGAGCCGGGGCCCGTTGCGCCAGATGCATGGCGCCTGTCCCGGGGAACTCAAGAGCGCCGGGCCCCGTCGGCCAACGCGTCGCCAGCCGGGCTGGGCGGACGGGCCGGGCGGACGGATGGGCCATCGCGCCCGATGCCCGCTTTCATGGAGCGCCATGGGCCAGGCCTGCGCCAAGAGCCAAAAGCCAGAACCCAGGGCACAGACCCTGGGCGGCGGCCGGGCCGGGTTGGATGGTTGGGCCCGGGCCGGGGTCAGGTAGAGCCGGGGCCGGGCCGGGGTCGGATCGGGCCCGGGCCGGGGCCATGGGATCCGGACGGACCGGGCACAGACCCCCCGGCCAGCCGCGGGCCAGATCGGGCCTGACCGGGCGAGACCGGACACAGAACCCCTGGCCAGACTGGGCCAGACGCGCGCCAGACGCGCGTCAGACGCGGGACAGACTGGGTCAGACCCGCTCGCCCGCCGCCTCATCGGCCCGGCCCACATCGCGCGCCGCCTGCGCCAGATCGCGCAGGGGCAGCGTGCAGATCAGCCGGCGCTGGCTCTGCTCGGTGTCGGTCTCGATGTCCAGCACCCCGCCCTCCAGCCGCGCCTGGCGCTGCAACAGCGCGCCGGCCAGCCCGGTGCCGCCATTGGCCTTGTCTTCCGACAGGGGGCCGGTGGCCGACAGGATCAGCCGGTCGCCGTCGCGCGCGATGCGCAGATGGATCTGAATGGCCGGGGTCGCGGCCATCTCGCTGAGCATATTGTGCAGGAATTGGCGCAACCGCCGGTGCGACAGGCCGGGCAGATCGCCATCGACCGCAAGATCGGCGGTCACCGACAGCTCCTGCGCGTTGACAATGCGCTGCACGGCGCGCAGCAGCGCGGGAAGCTCCTGCGCCGAGACCGGGCGCGCCTCATCCTCGGCCTCGACCGAGGGACGCCGCGACAGGCCGCGCACCCCGACCTGCATGCCGCTCAACAGATCGGCAATCTCGGTGCTGAGCTCGGGATCAAGCCGGTCGGAGATGCGCGCCAGCCGCGACAGCCCCTGCTCAAGCCGCGCACGCGCATCCGCCTCCCGGTCCAGAAACAGCGTCCGCTCGGTCTCCAGATCGGCCACCGCCTCGCGCAGCTCGGCCTGCATGCGCTCCCGGTCGGTTTCATCGCAAAAGCTGGTCAGGGTCGAGCCATCGGGCAAGGGCGCGAACTGCGCCCGCACGATCCGCCCGTCCTGCAACAACAGCCGCGCATACCAGGAGGCGCGGGCCTCCTCGGCAGTGGCAAAATCGCGCAGCCGCGACCAGACCGGGCTCGGCTCGCTCAGCGCCGCCCAGCGCTCGATCAGCTGGCTGATATGCGGCGTGTCGCCATCGAGCGCCGGCGAAAACCGCCAGACCCCGTCAAAGGCGGTGTTGGCAAAGGCCAGCGTGCCATCGGCGCGAAACAGCGCCACCGCGTCGGGCAGCCGGTCGAGCACGGCCTTCTGGGTCTCGATCTCGGCGCGGTAGCGGCGCTCGAGCATGACCGAGGAGGAGATGTCCTCAAAGAGAAACGCGATCGCGCCCTGGGGATGCGGCTGGCCCGAAACCTGCAGGGTCTGGCCCGAGGGCAGCACCCAATCCTCGGCATAGCTTGCCTCTTCGGCATCGCGCTCCAGCGCGGTCAGCTTGCGCCGCCAGGCCATGAAATCGGGCTGGTCGGGCATCTGCCGGTTCTCGCGCAGCTTTTCGAGAAAATCGCGCAGCGAGGGGCGCGTTGCCAGCCAGGCCGGGTCGAGCTTGAGGATGTCCGAGATGGCGGGGTTGAACAGCCCCAGCCGCCGGTTGCGGTCAAAAACGGCAAGCCCGGTCGGCAGATGCGCAAAGGTCTCGGTCAGCGTTTCGATGAACCGCTTCAATGCCGCCTCGGCGCGCACGGTCGGCCCGGCATCCAGGGCAATGCCGATCACCTCATCCCCGCTTTCAGCCTCGATCACGTCATACCAGTGCTGGCCGTCGAGATCGCGGTTCAGCGACACCCGGCGCGCCGGCTGGCCGGTCAGCGAGCTCTTGGCAAGATCGGCGGGCTGCGAGAACATCGACCGGCAGCCCGGATCGGCGGCATGGTCCAGCGTCTCGGCCAGCGCCTGATAGCTCTGATTGGCCCAGCGCAACCGCCCGTCGCGGTCGCGGCGCCACAGGCAGACCGGCGCCCAATCGACCAGATCCGAGGTCGCGCCGGCCTCGGCGACCAGCCGCTCCAGCTCCGTCTCGGCCGCCTTCAGCGCCTGCCGCGCCGCGGTCGCATCGCGCAGGGTCAGGCAGGCCAGGGCACCGCGCAGCGTGCCATGCACCTCCAGATGGCGCCCGGTCTCATCGGGAAACTCGCCCATAAACGGGGCGCCCTCGGTCAGAAACGCCTCGAATTGCTGGGCCAGGGCGGGCGCGGCGGCCGGAACCAGCGTCGGCCCCCGATCCGCCCTGTGCAGGTCCGCCCTGTGCGGGTCCATCGGGTTTACCGCCCGCACCGACATCCACAGCCGCAGAATGTCGGCCGGATCGCCCTCGCCGCCCAAACGCGCCAGCAGCGCCCGACCCGCGGGATTGGCACGCTGAAGGGCGCGGCCGCGGAACATAAAGACCGCATCCTCGCCCAGATCCTCGACATCGGCCGCATCGCCGCGGCCCGCGCGCAGCGCCCGCCGCCGCATGTCCAGCAGCAGGGCGCCGGCGCCGATGCCAGCCCCCGCCAGCGCCGCCAACAGACCAACCATCAAGCCGGGCATATCGGTCGCAAGCCCGCACATCAGTGTGCAGGCTGTGGTCACCACGTCGGGATCGTCCATTTACGCCTCCCAAGGTTACTCAACCTCAGGTAGATAACTGAAATGGTTAACAAAAGGTTAACCGGCAGAGGCAAAGAGACGTTGCGACGGGTATGGGGAGGGTCGGTCGGCAGGCTCGCCCCCACCGGTCAGGTGCGCCGAATCTGCAACCGGGGCTCAGGATACCCCCCAAACATGCTGCAAAACAAGCGTCCAATGCCTGCGCGGATCAGGGCGCGTTTCGCCCCGGGCGGTCATTTGCCGCGGGGCCGGTTTTTCTTCGGCCGCATCGCGCCAGTGCCGCATGGCCGGGGCGAGACGCCCGCCACAGCCTTGCCGCGGCGCAAAACCGCACAGGGGTCATCCCGGCAGAGGCGAAAAGGGTTCATTGGCCCCAAGCGGCCCGCGCACGGCGGCCCGCGGCGCCTCAAGCTGGCTTCGCAGCCACAAAACCTCGACGATCGCGCCGGGCGGGCGGGCCAGTTCGGGATCGACGCCGCGCGCGGGGCCGGGCGGGTATCCCGCCTCCGATGCTGCCAGATCCACCCCCAGTTCGGGCCCCAGTTCGGGCCCCAAATCCACCCCCGGACCCAAACCCGTCTCCAAACCGGGCCCGACCTCCCGCGCCGGTCCAGGCAGGCCGGGATCTGCAAAGCCGCCGCCGATCACCGCCGCAGCCCCGTCCGAGCCGTTGGTGAAGGTGACCTCTGCGCCCATCCGCTCCAGCAGGGTCTTGGCGATGAAGAGACCGAGCCCCATCCCCTCATAGCCCGGGCGCTCGCCGCTTTGCGGTTTGAGCTCCGAGCGGCGGCGGATGAAGGGATCGCCCAGCCGGCCGACCATATCCTCCGGATAGCCCGGGCCGTCATCGCCCACCACGATGCGCAGATGCGTGTCGTCCCAGTCAATGTCGATCCAGACATGGGCATCGGCGAAATCGACCGCGTTCTGCACCAGGTTGCGCAGCCCGTGGATCACCTCGGGATGGCGGTGGATCGTGGGCTGGTCGGGCGCATCGCCGGGATCGGCCAGCACCCCGTCGACGCGCAGATGAATGTCGATGCCGCGCCCGCGATGCGGCTCGGCGGCCTCTTCGACCACCGCCTCGATGGGCGCGCTGCGCATATGCCGGTCATCCTTGCCCGCCCGGCCCAATGAGCGCAGAATGTCGCGGCAGCGGTCGGTCTGCTCGCGGATCAGCGCGATGTCCTCGGCCAGATCGCCGCGATCCTTCAGCTCATGCGCAAGCTCGGCCGCGGTCAGCTTGATGGTGGCAAGCGGCGTTCCCAGCTCATGCGCCGTGGCCGCAACCAGCCCGCCCAGCGCGGTCAGCCGCTGCTCGCGGGCCAGCGCCATCTGGGTGGCAATCAGCGCCTGGGACATCGAGAAGGTCTCGATCGTCACCCGCCGCGCGTAAAGCGCCAGAAACACGATCGCGATCAAGAGCGCGCCCCAAGTGCCGGCCAGATAGATGTCGGGCAGGTCAAGCTGCGTGCCATCGGCAAAGCGCAGCGGCAGATGCACGGTCGCCAGCAGGGTGATCAGGGCCAGCGCCGCACCGGCCAGCGCCAGCGTGGCGCGCAGGGTCAGGGCCGTGGCGCTGATGGTGACCGGCGCCAGCACCAGAACCGAAAAGGGGTTGGTCAGCCCGCCTGTGGCAAACAGAAGCACCGAAAGCTGAACCAGATCGAAAAGCAGCGTCAGCGCGGTGTCGCGCTCGGACAGGCGCTTGTTTTCGGGATGCACGACGGTCGAGACGATGTTGAAGGCCACCGATGCGGCTATTGCCGCGGCACAAAGATTGAGCGGCAGGGTGACGGCCAGATAGATCTCGGCCAGCACCACAGTGGCCGTCTGGCCCGACACGGCAAGCCAGCGCAGCATGATCAGCGTGCGCAGCCGCACCCAGTCGGACCGCGCGGCATTGGTCAGAAGCGAGAGGCCCGTGTCGCTCATGCCCGCACCACGCTCATGCCCGCGCCACGCTCATGCCGCCCTGATCGCGATGTCGTCTCGCATGCCCGTCCCCTAGCATGGCTGGCGCCGCTCGCAAAGCTGTGCACAGCCGACCCGTTGCCAGGATCGCCGAGACAGGCCAGATAGAGGGGTGATGTCGGTTGGACGGGCGCGCGGTCGCGTCCGCCCCCTTGCAGCAGGAGAGCCCGCCCATGACCAAAACGATGCTCTTTGCCGGCGCAGCAATCGCCGGGCTGATCCTGGGCGGGGCCGGCTGGCTTGCGCTCAACGCGCAGGGCGGCGACCGGTTTGCCGAATGCCGGAGCACCACCCTGGCGATCAGCGGCGATGATATCGGCGGGCCGTTCACACTGGTCTCGGAAACCGGGGCCGAGGTGACCGAGGCCGAGGTGATCGACGGGCTGACCATCATCTATTTCGGCTACACCTATTGTCCGGATGTCTGCCCGCTCGACGCCGCCCGCAATGCCGAGGCCGCCGAGATCGCGGCCGAAAACGGGGTGGAGATGGCGCAGCTCTTCATCACCATCGACCCCGAGCGCGACACCGCCGAGGCGCTGGCCACCTTCACCGATTACATCCATGACGACATGATCGGCCTCACCGGCGCGCCCGAGGCGCTGGCCGCAGCCCGCAAATCCTACCATGTCTATGCCGCCAAGAACGGCGAGGGGGAGGATTACCTCATGGATCACTCGAACTATTCCTACATCATGCATCCCGATCACGGCTTCCTGTCGCTGGTGCGCCACAGCGAAACCGCCGAGGATGTCGCGCAAACCGCATCCTGCCTCGACGCCCGGGTCTGAGGACTGCTCCGGGGGGCTTTGGGGCATTTTGGGGGGACTCTGGGGGCTCTGAGGACTGCCCCGGGGGCTGCCCTTTGCGCTGCCGGTCAGCGACGATACGGTCGCCGGCCCACCCAATGCCTGGGCGGCGCGGCGGCCGACCCGACCGGACCCGTCGCGACCCACCCGCCACGACCCACCCGCCACAACCCGTCGCGATAGGGCCGTCTTGCGTGCCGTCTTGAAATCCGTCTGGTCGGCCGTCTGGTCGGCCGCTTTCACAGCCGTCTTCAAAGCCGCCTTGGCGACAGAAATTTGACACGCGCCCGCCCAAGGTCCAAATGGCCATTCCACGGGGAACGCAGAAGGGCAGCAGCATGACAGACGCGGCACCAGGCGCGGCGACAGGCGCGGGAACGGAGATGGCCGAGGCCCAGATCGGCGCGGATCCGTCCCTTCTGATCTGCGACGATGACGAGCCCTTCGCGCGCCGGCTGGCCCGGGCCATGGAGCGCCGCGGTTTCGTGCCCGAACTGGCGCTCAGCGTGGCCGAGGGCAAGCGCATGGCTCATGACAGCCCGCCTGCCTATGCGGTGATCGATCTGCGGCTGGAGGATGGCAACGGGCTGGAGGTGGTCGAGGAGCTGCGCGAGATCCGCGCCGATGCGCGCATCGTGGTGCTCACCGGCTATGGCGCCATCGCAACGGCGGTGGCCGCGGTCAAGATGGGGGCGACCGACTACCTCTCCAAACCGGCTGATGCCGATGATGTGACGGCAGCCCTTCTGTCGGGCGGCGAGGTCAAGCCGGCGCCGCCGGAAAACCCGATGTCGGCCGACCGGGTGCGCTGGGAGCATATCCAGCGGGTGTTCGAGCTTTGCGACCGCAATGTCTCGGAAACCGCGCGACGGCTCAACATGCACCGCCGAACGCTGCAACGGATCCTGGCCAAACGCTCGCCGCGCTGAGGGGTTTGGCTCGGCCGATTGGTCGCGAAGCGGCGCTGCACAGAGCGCCAAGGCAGGGCGGGAACAGGGGCGCTGCCCGGCACAAGACGGAGGCGCTGTCCGGCACAACATGGAGGGGCGCTGAACGGAGCGGCGCCGCAGGCACGTCCCGGCACGAAGCGGCACGGGAACGTCGGTGCACGAAGCGGCGTTGCACGGGGGCGCCGGTGCACGAAGCGGCACGGGAGCGTCGGCGTAGAAGCCTGCAGGGACAACCCGGGGCGCCCCGGCGCGGCAGGCATCCCGTCCTCGGGGTCACCGGGCTCCCCAAACGAGCGCTCCCGCGCTTGGCCGCCCATCCTTCGGATGCGCGCCCGCGCTTTGGGCCCGGCCCGCCGCTGGCGCGGCGGGCCCGCAGCATGGGCTGTCGACGACAGCGCACCCGTCCCAGGTCAAAGGCCAGATCGTGAGAGAGCCGCGGTCAGTCAGTCTTTGCCCGCGCCTCCTCCTGACCCCCGCCAGCAGCATCCTTTGCGCCAACTGGCCAGTCGGTCCTCAGACATGTTTGCCCAAGATCGGCCCGGCATTCACGCAGGCGCCCTTAGCGCGATGCGGTTTCCTGGACGCCGCGGTCCTCAACGGCAATGACGGCCCATGACGCACAGCCCCGCGCGGCGCTCTCTCAGGGCGCAGGGTCGTGGGCCCCCCGGGGCCCCAACGCGCAATCCCGTCATGCATCCAGATGGTGCAGCCATTCCGCTTCCGGCGCCCGCGCGGTCGAGAGCCCGTTGACCGCCGCCGCCTGGTCCGGCACCCCGATGGAGAGCCCGCAAAACAGCATCGTCTCCTCCGGCGCGCCCAGGAACGCCTGCACCGCGCGGTGCTGCAGATACCAGGCCTCCTGCGCACAACTGCCCAGCCCGGCCTCGACCAAAAGCAACATCACCGTCTGCAGATAGCCGCCCAGATCGGACCATTGCGCAGCCCCCATCCGCCGATCGACAAAAAGAAACATCGCCGCCGGGGCGCCGAAAAAATCATAGTTGCGCGCGAACCAGCGCAGCCGCGCGGGCTTGTCGTCGCGCGGAATGCCCAGCCGCGCATACATCTCCTCACCCACCGCAAAGCGCCGGCTGCGATAGGGCTCATGCAGCTTCTCGGGATAGACCGGGTATTCCGGCGGGTCGCTCAGCCCTTGGGCAATGCGCGGCGCCATCATCGCGCGAAACCGCGCCATCCCCGCGCCGGTCAGAAGCCAGGCCTGCCAGGGCTGCAGATTGCCGCCCGACGGGGCCCGCGCAGCACGGCGCAGGATCTCGGCCAGCTGGGCCGGATCGACCGGATCGGGCCGGAACGCCCGCATCGAGGCGCGCCGGGCCACCGCATCACTCACATCCATCGCCGCGCGCCTCTCCCCGCCCCATGCCTCGCGCCATGAAGCCCCGCATTGGCGCAGCCCGTCAAGCGCCAGCCCTTCACGGCAGCGGCCCGCCAAGCCGCAGCCCGGGCCACCGCAGAGACCCGCCGCCTCGGCACAGCGGGGGGGGTGGGCGGGCGCTGTGCCGGGGCGGCCTCTGCAAAAAACAGCAGCCGCAAAACCCGGCATCCGGGGAAAAAACAGCAGCC
>JBCBKN010000133.1:0-10621 GCA_038521775.1 Pseudomonadota bacterium
CGACGCTGAACCCGCCGCCATCGTCGAGATCGCTTTCGATCTGATAAAGCGCCCCGCCCTGAACGGAAAAGAAGATCGGGGACTGATCCTCCTGCTGGGCCTCCTGCTGGGCCTCCTGCTGGGCTTGCGATGCGGTTCTTACAGGTCGCGCCTTGGCGCTCATCGGCTGTGCGCTTCTTCTCGGCGCACCTGTCGCCGCACAAGCCCAGCAGGAGGCCCAGCAGGAGGCCCAGCAGGAGGATCAGTCCCCGATCTTCTTTTCCGTTCAGGGCGGGGCGCTTTATCAGATCGAAAGCGATCTCGACGATGGCGGCGGGTTCAGCGTCGTGCGCGGGTATATCGAACCCGGCGTGACCTACAGTTTCGGACCGCTGGGCAGCGTCGGGCTGAGCATCGGCGTGGGCCACTCGGCCTATGATTTCTCGCCCGGCGCCTTCATTGCCGGGCAGGAGCCATGGGGCGGCGTCAACGATCTGCGCGTGAGCCTGCCAATCCGCTGGGCCGCGACGCGCAACGTTCAGATCCTTGCCGTGCCCTCGGTGCAGTTTAACTGGGAAACCGGGGCCGACATGACCGATGGCCTGACCGCCGGCGCGCTGCTTGGCGCGGCATGGCGGGTGAATGACCGGCTGACCATCGGGCCCGGGATCGGCGTTTTTTCGGATATCGAGGACGATGT
Source organism: Pseudomonadota bacterium (assembly GCA_038521775.1). Classification (GTDB taxonomy): domain Bacteria; phylum Pseudomonadota; class Alphaproteobacteria; order Rhodobacterales; family Rhodobacteraceae; genus J013. The sequence continues at coordinate 680 of JBCBKN010000133.1, forward strand.
CTCCTTCTTTCCCACCCTGTTTCTCAACTGGAAGATCACCGACAGTCTGAGCCTGCGCACCGCCTCGGGCCTGGGTGCCTCGCAGGGGCCGGGCCTGGTGCTCGACTGGCAGGTCAATGAGAGCTGGTCCCTGGGTCTGGGCGCGCGGTATGAGCAGATCCGCTTCCGGCTCGATGACAGCGGCCCGGCGCCGGGCGGGGTGGGCGAAGAACAGGCGGTGCCGATCTTTCTGACCGCGACCTACAGCCTGTCGCCCGCAGCACAGCTCTCGGCCGTCGCGGGGATGGAGGTCTTCGGAGAGCTGAGCCTGGAGGATGCCGCCGGCCTGACCGTCAGCGAGAGCGAGTTCGACCCGGCCCCGTTCTTCGGGTTTGCCTTTACGGCGCGCTTTTAGACCTCGCGCCCCGATGCCGCCCGGCCGGCGCGCCCAGATCGGGCCAGCGCAGGTTTCGGGTGGTGGGCGCGGCTTTGCCGGGGTAGCAGCATCCGGATCAGGAGGATCCCGATGCCCACGCCTGCGCAACCGAGTGCCGCACGACCCGAGATTTCGTCCCGCGCCTGGGCCGAGCTGGCGCTTTTGGGTCTGGTCTGGGGCGCCTCCTTCGTGTCGGTCGCGGTCGCGCTGCGCGAGATGGGCTTTTTCACCACCGTGCTGCACCGCGTGTTCTGGGCGGCCGTGATCCTGTGGATCTGGGTGGTTTGGCGCGGTCTGCCGGTGCCGCGCAGCGCCCGTGTCTGGGGGGCGCTGCTGGCGATGGGCATTCTCAACAATGTGCTGCCCTTTTCGCTGATGGCCTGGGGTCAGACACAGATCGAAAGCGGGCTCACCGCAATCCTCAACGCCGCAACCGCGCTCTTTGCGGTGCTGCTTGCCGCGGCCGTCTTTGCCGATCAACGGCTTACGCTGCGCCGGCTCGCCGGGGTCATGCTGGGCTTTGTCGGCGTGGTGGTGGCCATCGGGGCCGAGGCGTTGGGCGGCTTCGATCTGCGCTCGCTCGCCCAGATCGCGGTGCTGGGCGGCACGCTCTCCTATGCCTGCGCGGGGATCTGGGCACGGCTGGCGCTGGGCGGGCTCTCGCCGGCCGTGTCGGCGGCCGGCATGACCTCGGCCTCGGCGCTGATCATGCTGCCGGTCGCCATCTGGCAGGACGGCCTGCCCGGTTTTGCGCTCAGCATCGAGGGTCTGGCCGCCATCGCCTATATCGCCGGGCCGGGCACAGCGCTTGCCTATCTGCTTTACTACCGCATTCTGGGCATGGCGGGTCCGGGCAATCTGATGCTGGTCACGCTGCTGATCCCGGTGGTGGCGATCCTTTTGGGGGCCGCGGTGCTGGGCGAGGCGCTGCGCCCCTCTGCGCTGATCGGGTTTGTGCTTCTGGCCGCGGGGCTTGCCATGCTCGACGGGCGAGTGCTGACCTGGCTCAGCGCGTCGAAAGCGCGGTGAACCGGGCCAGATAGGCCGCCCGTCCCCGGGCCGGCGGCGCCGGGTCCAGCGGGATATTGCAAAACGCATCGGGTGGCGCGCCGAAGAACCGCGTCGCCTCGGCGGCCGAAAACCCGGCAAGCTGCGTGGCTTCGAGCCAGGCGGAGATCTTGTCGGCCTTTTTGATCCGGGTCTTGATCGGCCTGGGCAGGGTCGCCGGCAGGCCAAAGCGCAGATGCACCGCCTCCATCAGCCGGTCTTCAAGGGCCCGGTAATCCGCGCCCACCGCATGTTTGACCGGCGAGATCATGTCGCCCACCACATATTCCGGCGCGTCGTGCAGAAGGGCCGCCAGCCGCCAGCGGGTCTCGGCCGCGGGGTCGAGCTTGGCAAAGATCTCCTCGACCAGAACGCTGTGCTGCGCGACCGAAAACGGCCAGTCGCCCTGGGTCTGCCCGTTCCAGCGCGCGACGAAGGCCAGGCCATGGGCGATGTCCTCGATCTCGATGTCGAGCGGCGAGGGGTCGAGCAGGTCGAGCCGCCGGCCCGAAAGCATCCTCTGCCAGGCGCGTGCCATGCCCTCAGCGCGCCCAAAGCGGCGAGGCGGCGCAAGCGGACGGCGCCGACGACACTGTTTGCAGGTTGCGAGATCCCTGCCCTGCCCCGCGCATGGCGCCCCCTTTTTCGACCCACGCGACAGTCTGGTGACAGTGTCGCCGCGCTGCGCCGGGCTAGCGTGGCATGGGCCGCTTTGCAAGCCGGGCAGGTCTGCCCGCGCGCCGACCCGCCAAGATCGCTCTATGCGATGGGTCACACAGGCAGATCGCGGTCGCTTCAAAAATGTGCGATGCGTCATATGCGCACGATCTGCCGGTCACTACATTGATGTGACAGTTGAGATGAGCGCGTTTTCGGAAACTAATTCTGAACATCGCGCAAAGGCGATCTCAATACAGCACCTCTACTGGTGCAGTTGAAAACGTTGCTTGGTAAATCGGCGATCCCGCCTCAACCGCCAAGCGAAAGGAGGGCATTATGTCCATGCGGCAGACCATCATGACGGGAGTCTTCGGCCTCGGCCTGGCGGCGCTGGCCGCCACCACACCGGCGCGCGCCCAGTCTCCGCAGCCAAATTGCGGGCTTCGCGCGCAGATCGTCGAGGTTCTGAGCCAGAAATATCAGGAGCGTCACCAGGCCAGCGGGCTGCAGAACGCCGCTGCCATGGTCGAGGTCTGGGCATCGGACGCCACCGGCAGCTGGACGATCCTGATCACCCGCGCCGATGGTGTGTCCTGCATCGTGGCCTCGGGCCAAAGCTGGCTGGAATACGAGGCGGTGCGCCTGGTCGACGAAGTGCCGAGCTGATCTGGCCCGACGCGGCCTTGCGCCGAGACCCGCCAGCGGGCGCCCACGCGGCCGCTGCCCGCCTTGCGCAAGGCCTAACGCCGCAGCATCAGATCGAAGCTCACCGGCACGATGATGGAGATCTCGTCAAGCCCCGCAATCTCGCGCAGCTTTTCGATCCCGTCGGCATAGCCGAACTCGCTGGCATCGACCGGGATCGGTTGCGCCGAGGCGACCGACACCGCATCCGGCCCCACCCGGGTGACATTGACCTCGGCAAAATAGTCCGAGCTGAATGTGCCGGTGTCGATGGTAAAATCGATCTCCTGCGTGGTGCGGGCACCGATGGCCAGATCCTTGTAGGCCTCAAGATCGATCTCGGCCGTGACAATGATGTTGGGGGTCGTGGCCACATCGAACAGGATCTCGCGCATCCGCTCATTGCGAATATCGACATGGGTCTCGACACTGGCGAGATCGATCAGAACCTCGGCCTTGCCGTCATCGATTGTGCCCGAAAGCTTGCCAAAGCTGTGCACCTCGGCAATGTCGCCTTCCTTGACCGAGATAAAGCCGAAGCTCGACGCCTCGGGCACCACCGACCAGCTTTCGGCCCAGACCGGCGCCGATGTGGCGGCCAGCCATGCCGCAACCAACAGCCCTGTGCGGATCATATCCTATCCTCCCATGCAATGCCTTTGCCCCGCAGCTTAGCGCGATTTGCCGGCACACGCTGACATAAAGCCGTGAAGTTGACGACAATGCGGGCCGTTCCGACCCAGGACCCGCTCCAGCCCCGGCGCCAGTCCCCGCACAGGCGGCGCGGGCCGGGACAGGGTGCGCGACCTTGTCGCGCATGCAGCGGCCTCTCCGTTGCGATTGTGGCGGGCCGGTGCTATGCGCAACCGCGTTTCGTTCATACCGCCCGGATACGCGGATTCAGGAGCCAAAACATGCCCGACACCGCCCTGCAGGATTTCGTGGTCGCCGACATCGCGCTCGCCGAGTTTGGCCGCAAGGAACTCGACATTGCCGAGACGGAGATGCCCGGGCTCATGGCCCTGCGTGAGGAGTTCGGGGCCTCAAAGCCGCTGACCGGGGCGCGCATCGCGGGCTCGCTGCACATGACGATCCAGACCGCGGTGCTGATCGAGACGCTTGTGGCGCTGGGTGCGGATGTGCGCTGGGCCTCGTGCAACATCTTCTCCACCCAGGATCACGCGGCGGCTGCGATCGCGGCAAAGGGCATTCCGGTCTTTGCGGTGAAGGGTGAGACGCTGGAGGAGTATTGGGATTACTGCGACCGGATCTTCCATTTCGAGGAAGGCGGCGCGAACCTCATCCTCGATGATGGCGGCGATGCCACGCTTTACGTGCTGATGGGCGCGCGGGTTGAGGAGGGCGAGACCGATCTGATCGCCGTGCCGACATCGGAGGAGGAGGAATATCTCTTCGCCCAGATCCGCAAGCGCCTTGCCGAAAGCCCGGGCTGGTTTGTCAAGCAGCGCGCCATGATCCAGGGCGTGTCGGAAGAGACCACCACCGGCGTGCACCGGCTTTACAAGATGATGGAGCAGGGCCAGCTGCCCTTCCCCGCCATCAACGTCAATGACAGCGTCACCAAATCGAAATTCGACAACAAATATGGCTGCAAGGAAAGCCTGGTCGACGGGATCCGGCGCGCCACCGACACGATGATGGCCGGCAAGACCGCCGTCGTCTGCGGCTATGGCGATGTCGGCAAGGGCTCGGCGGCGTCGCTGCGCGGCGCCGGCGCGCGGGTGAAGGTGACCGAGATCGACCCGATCTGTGCGCTGCAGGCGGCGATGGACGGGTTTGAGGTCGTCACGCTGGAAGATGCGCTGGCCAGCTCCGACATCTTCATCACCACGACCGGCAACAAGGACGTCATCCGCATCGAGCATATGCGTGAGATGAAGGACATGGCGATCGTCGGCAATATCGGCCATTTCGACAATGAGATCCAAGTCGCGGCGCTGAAGAACCACAAATGGACCAACATCAAGCCGCAGGTCGACATGATCGAGATGCCCTCGGGCAATCGGATGATCCTGCTTTCGGAAGGGCGGCTTCTGAACCTCGGCAATGCCACCGGCCATCCCAGCTTTGTGATGTCGGCGAGCTTTACCAACCAGGTGCTGGCGCAGATCGAGCTGTGGACCAAGGGCGATGCCTATAAGAACGAGGTCTATGTGCTGCCCAAGCATCTTGATGAGAAGGTCGCGGCGCTGCATCTGGCCAAGCTCGGCGTGAAACTGACCGAGTTGAGCAGCGAGCAGGCCGATTATATCGGCGTCTCGGCCAGCGGCCCCTTCAAGCCGGAACAGTACAGATACTGACCGAGGCCGGCGCAACGGGCGATCGAGACCAGCATCGGGGGCGGGCGCAAATTGCCCGCCCAAAATTAAGACTTGCAAACATTTGATCAAACGCGACACAACTCATCCGCGACTTTAACTTGCACCAACTGGTGAATTGTGGCTATGTCCACGCATGGGCAGTATGCCTGTCGGGTGCGCATAGAACGGCGAAGTTCTTAGCATTGTATGGATCGGCGAAAACCGCGATCCGGCACTGATCCGACGAAAAGCATCCGACGAAAAACCGATGCGGGCTTCGGCGAACTGTGGCTTTGGCGAACTGTGGCTTTGGCGAACTGTGGCTTTGGCGAACTGTGGCTTTGGCGAACTGTGGCTTTGGCGAGCTGAAGCTGCGACGGGCCTAAGCTCCGACGAGCTGATGCTACGATGGGCCGAAGCTAATACTGGCCGAAGCTCTGATGGGCCGAGGCTAATACAGGCCTAAGCTCTGATGGGCCGAAGCTACGGCGAGCCGAAGCTATGGCGAGCTGGGGTCGATGGGCGCCTTGATGCCCATAAGGCTGACTGTCGGCATGGACGCTGCAGTCAGAACAGATGGACCGGTCGCGAGAGGGACCGGCATGATCGACACGCGGAGACCCTGGCATTTGGGGCTCCGAACTTTTGCGGGACGGCGCGATAGGGATCGGCCGCCGCGCTCGCAAACCCGGCGCAAGGGTGCGCCGGATCTGCCTGTCGGTGTGGTGCCCGGCATGGCGTTGGTGGGTGCAGCTGTCCATGGTTGAGGGCATGGATCAAGCTGCACCAACTTGGGAGCGGGCCGGTCTTGGGTGAGGCCGGTGCGGGTGGCAGGCGGAGAATTCCTGGGGTGGAATTCTCCGCCTTTGCATTTTTGGCTTTGCATTTTTGGCGGGTCTTCTGCGCGATTGGCGACGTTCTGTCGTAACCGGCGCTGTCTGAACTCTATGCCGGTATCACCTAACATGGTGTAAACTTCAGATGACACTTGGCCGTCAGGCAAATCGAACAGTATGGTATGCGCATGCGTCACCGGCGCCACAGGAGCCCTCCCAAGACCCCAGAGACCGGACGGCGGCCGCGGCGGCGCTTTCGCCATCTCAGACGGGGCCTGGCAGCCCTGACCAGCGCCTTGCTGTCCGTCGGCCTGATCTTTGCCAGCGGCACGATGCCGGTCGGGTGGAACCCCTTCTCCCCCCTGCGGCTTGACGAGGCGCCCGGCCCCGCCACCAGGCTCAAGCTGCGGATGCTTCTGGCAACACCGGGTCAGTGCCAGGCGTTGATGGAACCTGTGGGCAATGCCGCGATCCCCGACCGGCAGGACAGCCCGCAATGCCATCTGCGCACCGGGGTGCGGTTGACCCGCCTGTCGCGTGCGACCCTGGCGGCGGTCGAGACGCGCTGCGGCATCGCCCTGCGCATGTGGTTTTGGGAGCGTGATCTGCAAAGCGCGGCCGAAGACCTGCTCGGCAGCCCGATCGCGCGGATCGCGCATTACTCCTCTTATGCCTGCCGGACCATTCGAACCCCGCGCGGCCCGTCGGCACGGATGAGCCAGCATGCCACGGCCAATGCAATCGACATCTCAGGCTTCACCCTGACCGATGGCCGCCAGATCTCGCTCTTGCATGACTGGTCGGGCGACGGTCCCGAGGCTGCGTTTCTGCGCGCCGCCCACCGGCTGGGCTGTCGCTGGTTTCCGCTGGTGCTGGGCCCCGATTACAACCGGTTTCACGCCAATCATTTTCATTTCGATGCGGGTTTTTGGAGCGGCTGCCGCTAGATAGGGCGTCTCAGCCCTCGGCATAGCCGCCCATCTCGCAGATCACCGCCCATTCCTGGGCGCTGACCGGCTGGACCGACAGCCGCGTGTTGGTCACCAGGATCATCTGCGCCAGGCGCGGCTCGGCCTTGCAGGCCTCAAGCGTCACCGGCTCCGGCATGGGCGCCACGGCACGGACATCGACGCACTCCCAGCGCGCATCCTCGGTGGTGCTGTCGGGATGCGAGAGCGCGGCGACCTCGACGATGCCGACCACGGCCTTGCCCTGGTTGGAGTGGTAGAAGAAGCCCAGATCGCCGATCTGCATCTCGCGCATGTTGTTGCGCGCCTGATAGTTGCGAATGCCGTCCCATTCCTCGGCCTCGGGCCGCTTGGCCCATTGCTGATCCCACGACCATTTGTCGGGTTCGGATTTGAACAGCCAATAGCGCATTGCGGCCCCCTTTACGCCTTTGCCCCCTTGCGACCTGCGCCATAGAGCGGCGCGGCGGCCCCGTCCAGCGGCCAGCGCGGCCGTGCGACGATCTCGGCATCGCCGGAATGGCCCGCGGCGGCCAGCTCGATGCCCGCCCAGGCGATCATTGCGGCATTGTCGGTGCACAGCTTCAGGGGCGGCGCGTGAAAGCCGACCCCGGCGTCATCGGCGACATGGCGCAGTGCGGCACGGATCGCGGCATTGGCCGCCACCCCGCCCGCAACGGCCAGGGCGGTTGGGCCATGGGTCTGGGTAGAAAGCGCCAGCGCCCGGGCGGTCTTTTGGGCCAGAACCTCGGTCATCGCGGCCTGAAACCCCGCGCAGAGATCGGCCCGGTCGGAAAGGCGCAGCCCGCCATGCGCGGCCACGCACTGGTCGCGGGCCCGGCGCAGCGCGGTTTTGAGGCCGGAAAAGGACATGTCGCAGCCCGGCCGATCCAACAGCGGGCGCGGAAAGGCAAACCGGTCCGCATCGCCCCCGGCTGCCGCACGTTCGACCTCCGGCCCGCCGGGATAGCCGAGGCCCAGAAGCTTGGCGCATTTGTCAAAGGCCTCGCCCGGCGCGTCATCGATGGTGCCGCCCAGACGGGTGAACCCGCCTGCCCCCTCCACGCCCAGGAACTGGCAATGCCCGCCCGAAACCAGGAGCATCAGGTAGGGAAAAGCGAGCCCCTCGGTCAGCCGCACGGTCAGCGCATGCCCGGCCAGATGGTTCACGCCATAGACCGGCAGGCCCGTCACAGCGCCCAGCGCCCGGGCCGTCATCACCCCCGACAGCACGCCGCCGATCAGCCCCGGCCCGGCGGTGACCGCGATGCCGTCAAGCGCGCCCAGCGCAAGGCCGGCCTCACCCAGGGCACGCTCGATGCAAAGATCCAGCCGCTCGGCATGGGCGCGCGCGGCAATCTCGGGCACAACGCCGCCATAGGGCGCGTGCAGCGATGCCTGATCCCAGATCACCGAGGAGAGGATCTCGCCCGGCCCGGGCGGGTGTCCGCGCACCACCGCCGCGGCGCTTTCGTCGCAGCTTGATTCGATCCCCAGAAAGGTTGCGGGCTGGGACATGCTTGCGCGGGCGCTCCCTCGGGCAACACGGATGGACTTGCCTCGCCGGCGGGGGTAACACCCCAGGCATGGCCTTGCAAACGCACGCCCCCGCGCCCGACCGTCCCTTGCGCATCGGCACCCGCGGCTCTCCACTCGCCCTCGCCCAGGCCGAGGAGACGCGCGCCCGGCTGATGGCCGCACATGACCTGCCCGAGACGGCCTTTGCCATCGAGGTCATCCGCACCACAGGCGATGCGGTCCAGGACCGCGCGCTGAGCGAAATCGGCGGCAAGGGTCTCTTTACCAAGGAGATCGAGGACGCGCTGCTGGAGGATCGGATCGACATCGCCGTGCATTCGATGAAGGATGTCGCGACGGTTCTGCCCGACGGGCTGGTGATCGAGACAATCCTGCCGCGCGAGGATGTGCGCGACGCTTTCATCTCGGCCCGCCATGACGCGGTGGACAGCCTGCCGCAGGGCGCCGTGGTCGGCACCTCCAGCCTGCGTCGGCGCGCCCAGCTTCTTGCCCGGCGGCCCGATCTTCAGGTCGTCGAGTTTCGCGGCAATGTGCAGACCCGGCTGCGCAAGCTTGAGGACGGGGTTGCCGAGGCGACGTTTCTTGCCTGTGCCGGGCTTTCCCGGCTGGGGCGGTCCGATCTGGCCCGGCCGATCCCGGCCGATGTGATGCTGCCGGCCGTCGCTCAAGGCGCCATCGGGATCGAACGGCGGCAGGGCGATGAGCGGGCCGCGGCGCTGCTCGCCCCGCTCAACGATGCCGCAACCGCGCTGCGCGTGACGACCGAGCGCGCCTTTCTGGCCGCGCTGGACGGGTCCTGCCGCACCCCGATTGCCGGGCTGGCCGAGATCGGCACGGGCGGTGCGCATGACGAAAGCCTGCGCTTTCGCGGTGAGATCCTGCGGCCCGATGGCAGCGAACAGCACAGCGCCGAGTGGCAGGGCGGGGCGCATGAGGCCGCCGCGGCCGCCGCAGCACTGGGGGCCGATCTGAAGGCACGCGCAGGAGCGGGGTTTTTTGACTGAGCTGCTGCTGACCCGCCCGATTGACCAGGCGCAGGAATTTGCCGCCTCGGTGGCTGCGGCCCTTCCGGGGCGGTACGAACCGGTCTACTGGCCGCTCATCCGGATCGAGCGGGAACCCGCAGAACTGGCGCTCGACGATGTCCAGGGGCTGCTCTTTACCTCGGCCAATGGCGTGCGTGCCTTTGCGCAGGCCAGCCCTCGCCGCGACATTCCGGCACTTTGCGTGGGCGACGGCACCGCGACGGCCGCCCGCGCGGCCGGGCTGATCGCAAGCTCGGCCCGTGGCGATGCCGGCGCGCTGGCCCAGCTTGCCGTCGCCTCGCATCTGCCCGGCGCGGGCGCCTATCTTCACCTGCGCGGGCGCGACACGACCGGCGACATTGCCGGCGCCCTGGCGGTTGAGGGGATCGAGGTGCGGGAGGCTGTGCTTTACGCCGCGCGGCCGGCGATGGACGTGCCCGAGGCCGC
>JBCBKN010000134.1:0-10612 GCA_038521775.1 Pseudomonadota bacterium
AGACCCGCCGCATCGCCCAGACTGATTTCGCTGTAGGCGCCGTCATCCTGCCCGGAGATCGGGTGCGGCCCGGGGTTGCACGCCTGCCAGCGATGCGTGTCGATCTTTGGCATGGCGCCGATCCCCTATTGGGCCCATCTGACGCCGGCTTCGGTGACGATGGCATCCAGGCGGACATCCGTGGCCTCGCGCGGCACCGTTTCGACCGCCTGGGCCGCATAGGCAAATCCCACAGCAAGCACCGGCGCCTTCCGAGCCAGGTCCGCCAGCGTGCGGTCATAAAACCCGCCACCATATCCCAGACGGCCGCCAGAGGCATCGAAGGCGAGCAGCGGCACGATCAGGCTTCTGGGCGTGCAGGCGGCGCCATCGACCGGGATCATGGCGCCGAAAGCACCCTCCATCAGCGCACAGCCCGGCGACCAGGCGCGAAAGCTCAAGGGCCGCCCCGGCCCGTCGACCACCGGCACGCAGACCACCCGCCCCGCGGCGACCAGCGCGGCCATGGCCGGGCGGGGGTCGATCTCGGTCCGGATCGGCAGATAGCCCGCGACGGGGCCGGGCCCCGCCCGCTCCCCCAGCAGCGCCAGCAGATGCGCCGTGGCCGCCGGTCCCGATGTCTCGGCCCGCGCCTGCGCGGTCTTGCGCGCGGCAAAGGCGGCCTTGCGCAGCGCGGCCTTGCGCTCGGTCAGCTTCATGCGGTGCGAGAAAGGCGGCGGGCCCGTCGCAACCGTCGGGATAAGATCCTCGAGAGCCTGGTAAACCAGGTGGGCGCCAGGTGCGATAGGCCAGGACCAGTCACAGAGCCAGCTCCCTCGAGTATAAATAGGCCACCGGGAAATTTGCCCAAAACGGGAAGGACAGCACCCGCCGCCTGAGCATCTAGCGTGGCCGGGCGCGGATTTGAAGAGGGGGGCGGCCCGGTGCCTCGGCTTGACAGAAATGTTCTGCAGATGTTCCATGCCGTCATGACCCCTGGCATCGACATTGCCCGCGGCGTGGCCCGCATGCTGCTGTCGGCAGGCTATGCGCCGATCACCGAATTCGTGCCCGCGCGCGGGCTGCGGGCCGATATCTGCGCGCTGGGACCGTCGGGCGATATCTGGATCGTGGAATGCAAATCCGGCGTGGCCGATTTTCGCGCCGACCGGAAATGGACGGGCTATCTGGACTGGTGCGATCGCTTCTTCTGGGCGGTTGATGCGGATTTTCCGGCCGATCTGCTGCCAGCCGAAACCGGGTTGATCCGCGCCGATGCCTGGGGCGGCGAGATGCTGCGCGACGCGCCCGAACACAAGCTGGCCCCGGCGCGCCGGCGGGCGCTGACCTTGCGCTTTGCGCGCAACGGGGCGGAGCGTTTGCTGAAGGCGCGCGACCCTGACGCGCTGATCCAGGGATAGGCGGCACGGATCAACCCTGAGGCAGGGGTCAGTCGGGACCGGGCTCGCGCGCCTTGCCGCGGCGGGCGGAGCCTGCGTTGCGGGCGGCATTGGCCGCGGCGCGCAGTTCCTCGGCGATTTCCTCGGCCTCCTCGGGCGCAAAATCCATCGGCAGGTCGATGCCGGGCCCGGCAATATAGAGCCGCACCATGCCCAGACTGGTCGGCGCGATCTGAAGATCGGCGACAACATCGCTGTCTTTGTTGATGCCCATGCGCATCCTTTCTCGCAGCCGTTGCCCCGCCTAGCCGGTCTGGCGCGCGGCCACAAGGGCCGCATCGCGGCGCCGCACCCGGCGCCCGGCCTACACAATCGACGCCCCCCGACGACGCTGCCGCCCCCGGGGGCAGGTTCTTGCAATCGATCTGGCGCTCGCTTAAACCTCCGGCACGTGCCGACGTAGCTCAGTAGGTTAGAGCGCTAGATTGTGGATCTAGAGGTCCCCCGTTCGAGCCGGGGCGTCGGTACCAGTTTTCACCGCAGCACGGTCCGGCAGGCCCTGTCAGCGACAGCTGCCGACACCCGGCCAATGACCAAAATGCCCGCGCTAGGCCGGCTCAACCCGCAGATCCTGACAATGGTTTGCGACCGCCTCGCCATCCCGCCAGGCCTCCACCCGAAGCTTGAACACGGTCTGGTTGGTGATGAAGGGCAAGGGCGAGATCACGCTGGTCTCGCTGTCATTGGTGTCGACGCTGGCGATGGGCCGGCCGTCGATATAGACATCGATGCGGTTCGCGTCCCTGGGCATCACGGTGAGGCGCAGCATGCCGCCGGACACATCCGCTTTCACGGACAGGCTGGCGCGGCGCTGTGCGGCCAAAAGTCGGATCGCGGCATGCTTCAGATCGCGGTTGCTGTCGATGATGTCGAGCGGGGTGGGCGCGTGGATATGGTCGGCCTCGACCCCAAACTCCTCCAACGGCGCGCCATCGCTTGGCCCGGTGCGCATGCAGCGACGCACCGAAAACCGGATATGCGCGCCGCCGGCCAGTTTCTTGACCGGCATCGCCGCGGTTTTCGCCGCCTGACGCTCGAACTGATCGAAAGTCCAGCAATTGGCCCCGGCGCCGCCCGTTGTCGGGTCGAGCCCGAGGATGGGCCCGATGCAGTGATCCTGAAACCCGGCCGCAAACATCTCGGCGGCGCTGAAGGATGTGGCGTCGATGACCAGAACGCAGGGCCCGTAATAGCTCTGCCCGTTGGCATTGGCCTGCTCGGGATCGGTGAGCGGGCGCCCCCCCGAATAGACCGCGCCCGTCTCCAACGAGAAATCGACCGCGCGGCCCCAGGCATTGTCGCGCGGCGCCCCGCCCTCGCCCCCAGCCGGCGCGTGGGTGAGCTTGCGGGCAAGCTCGGTGCCCAGAAACTGAAAGTTCAGCGGTTCGATCCGCCGCGGGCTGATCAGCTGCAGCATCAGTTCCGCGCATTGGATCGTGCCGCCGGGATTGCCCCGCACATCGATGATCACGCCCGATTGCGGCAATTCGCGCAAAAGCCGCCGCGCCTCGGCCAGAAAGAACGAGGGGGCGCCATAGGCAAAGCTGCGGATGCGCAGATAGCCCCAATCCTGCGCGCCGAGCTTGAGCGTCTCGGCCTCAAAAAGCAGCGGCAGATAGGATTTGACCGGATCGACGCTCCAGGGATCGGGCGTCTCCGCGGGAGGCGTGTCGCGCGGCGTGTCGGCCAGTATGTCGGCGGGCATGTCGGCGGGTTTGGCGTCTGGTTTGGCGTCGGGGGTCGGGGCGCGGCCGGCCTCCTCGGCGGCGGCAGTTTTCGGCTCCGGCTCCTGATGCTTGGGACCGTGGGCTACAGGTTTGACCTCTGCCGGGGAAGTATCGGTCGCAATATCGTCTGCAGTGGCGGGCATCACGCTGGGCGCAATATCGGGCGCAGTATAGGGCGCAGCACCGGGCGCAGTATCCGGCTGGGTCGGGCCCGGGTCCGGAGCCGACGCATCCTTCGCCGCGGAGCGCGGGGCTGCAGCTGCGGCGGCCTTCACGGTTTTCCGGATCTCGGGCGGCAGCTTGGCCACCTTGGCATGGGCCTTGCCCTGCGAGGCAACCCGCCGCGTCTCCTCAACGGCCGGGCCCTGGGTCGGCTGGCCCTGGGCGATGCGCAGCCGTTCTTCGGCCGCCTTCTCGGCCGCACCATCGGTAAAGAGCCTGTGCCGGGTGCGGGTTTCGACCTGCGAGCGCAGCGACAGCCCGCGCGAGAGCTCCGGCGCCCGGAGCAGATCGGCAGGCTTATGGTCCTCCTGCTTGGCCTGATCGGCAATCTGGGCAAGCTGCCACACTGCTTCGGAGCCAAAGCGGAACCCGGGGTCGCGCGACAGCAGCATCACCCGCCAGGGGATGCGGATCTCGAACCTGTCGCCATTGGCATCGCGATAGCCCACCGCCACCCAATGCTCGTCGGGCAGCCGGTTGGCGCCCAACCAGCGCACGGTGAGATATTGCAGGGCGAGCGCTTCGCGGGCATGGCGGTTGTTACCGCCCTCCTGCTCGGCCAGCAGCTCGATGGCGCGCAGGATCGGGACGCCGTTCCAGCTTGTCACCTCGACGCCGGCCTCAAAGGTCGAGTGCCGGAACTGCGCGACCATGCCCGAGACGATGAAGGCGCGGTCATGGCCTGACCCGACGCGTTCCAGCAGAAACGGCAAAAAGGCGACCATTGCGGCCCATGGTTCGGGCGGCGTGTAGGCAAGATGCACATCGCGCAGCGAATCGAGCACCTCAAGCAGGCGGATCTGGAACATCGCATCGGACAGATCATCGGCCTCGCGGCGCAACAGATGCAGCGAGGCGACCGGATCGATGGCATGCCGCGGCCGCTTCATCGGCAGATGCACATAGAGTTGCGAGATGACCAGGATGGCCTGGTCGATGGTCTGCAGGCGTTCAGCCAGGGTCATGTTGCCGCGATAGGTGGCAACCTCGTCGATAGAGCGGATCTCGCCAAGCCCGGCCAGTAGCGCGTCAAGCTCGCCGACATCCAGGTCCTGATATGTGTTCACAGCCCCCCGCTCCCCCTTGCGGCCTCACTCATCCCGCATCGCGCGCTCATCCCGCCGGGCCCAGCCCGTCAAGCATCCGCTGCACGCAGATCCGGTAGGCGGCGATGGTCTGGATGGCCGACACGCCGATCCAGCCCAGCTCGCGCCCGGTCAAGGGCAGCCGGTCGATCAACGCGTCGAGATCGTCGCGATGGGTCTGATCAACCACCGCGTGGTAGCGATAGGTGCGAAACGCCGCGTCCGGCAGCCCGGTGCGGGCCTGCACCCGGTCGATATGCTCGGGCGAGGGCGGCCGCCCTTCCAGAACCGCGATGTATCCCAGCAGACAGACCGGATGGTGGTGGTGGATCCAGTAATACTGCGCGCCCGCCATGGCCGCGATTTCAGGGGCCGGCATCTGCGCGGCGATGGCCCCGGCATCCGCGCCGATCGCGGCCAGATCCTCCAGGGTCCAGATGTCGTGGTCGCGCTCCTCAACGCAGTGCTCGGCGAAATACTCCGCCAGCATCGTGCAGAGCGGATCGCCGCCCGCCGCCTGGGCCCGGCGCGCGGCCTCGGCCTGGGCCGCGGCCATCAGCGGCACGCTTGCGCGAATGATGCGGTAGACCATCGTCATGAAGGCCGGGTAGACGCGCGCCTGGTCCGGATGCGCCCAGACGCGGGCGAACTCGGTTCCCAGCACGCCGTGAAACAGCTCCAACCGGTCCCGCACCAACGCGCTGGCCGGCCGGTCACTATCCTTGGGCATGGGTCCCCACCCTCGTCATTGACGTCGTCTTGGAACCATCTAAAGGTGAAGCACGCAGGCTGCGCAAGAGGCCTTCCCTTGCCGTGCCGGCGTGTCGCCACCAGATCGCCCTGGGCCGGCCCGGCCGGGTGTTACACGAGCACAGACGGACAGAAGACGTCGCATAAGGGGGAGAAACCGAATGTCGGACAGCGAGAGCAATGTGATGAAACTGGTCGAGGCCGGCGTTCTCGACGCCTCGGCCATGACCGAGGCCCAGGTCACCAAGGTGAACGCGCTGAGCGCCGATGAGGTTGCCACGATCATCAATCTGCGCGACATTCTGGGCTCGAAGCAGCCGCTCAAGCCCGACAGCGACGGCGGGTTCTTCTGATCCGCGGCGCGACGTTGCAGCGACGCGGTATGGGCGGGCATCCGCTGCGGCGGGCCCGGTCTGTCGATCAACCCCGGACGGCCTGAGCCCCCGCATGTCTGACCCACACCCGCCCGAACCGACCTCCCGCTCACGCCCCGACCGGTTTGCCATGTCGGGCAGCAGTGCGACGCCGGCGCGCCGGCTGACGCTGCTCTTTACCGATGTCGAAGGCTCGACCCAGCTTTTGCATATGCTGGGCGCGGAGTATGACGCGGTGCTCAGCCGCCACAACCAGCTGATCCGCGACGTGCTGGCCCGGCATGACGGCGAGGAGGTCGGCACGGCCGGCGATTCCTTCTTTGCCGCCTTTGAGACGCCCCTGCAGGGCGTGTGCTGCGCCGTCGATGCGCAGCGCGCGCTGGCCAGCGCCAAATGGCCGGATGGTGTGAAGCTGCGCGTGCGGATGGGCCTGCATGAGGGCGAGGTGCGCCCGGCCGCGGGCGAGGGCTATCGCGGGCTCGACGTGCACCGGGCGGCGCGGATCTCCTCGGCGGCCAATGGTGGCCAGGTGCTTGTCTCGCGCAGCGTGCGCGAGGGCGTCGACGATGCCGCGCTGCCCTCGGGCGTGTTGAGCGAGGATCTGGGTCTGCATTACCTCAAGGACCTGCGCTATCCCGAGCATCTTTATGCCCTGTCCGGGACCGGGATGGAGGCGGTCGACACGCCAATCCGCTCGCAGCGTGACAGCCCCAACAACCTGCCCGCGCCGGATGGCGGGCTGATCGGCCGCGACGACGATATCGGCGCGCTGCGCGGCATGATGGGCGACGCGGCGGTGCGGATGGTCACGCTGACCGGGCCGGGTGGAACCGGCAAGACCCGTCTCGCGGTCGAGGCGGCCCGCGGCCTGCTGGGGCGGTTCCCCTCTGGCGTGTTCTTTGTGCCGCTGGCCGCGATCACCGATCCCGATCTGGTGCCGATTGCAATTGCCCAGACCATGGGGGTGCGGGAGTTTGCCGGCATGCCGCTGGCCCGCAACCTGCGCGCCGCGCTCAACCAGGGCCCCACGCTGCTGGTTCTGGACAATGTCGAGCAGGTGATCGACGCGGCCTCCGAGATCAGCGCGCTGCTGACCGATTGCCCGCCGCTCAAGATCATCGCGACCAGCCGCGAGCCGCTCAACATTCGGCATGAGCGGGTGATGCCGGTGCACCCGTTGCCGGTGCCGTCCGACGATCCGACGATCGGTGTCGAGGCGGCCCTCCGCTCGCCCTCGGTTCAGCTTTTTGTTGAGCGCGCAGCTGAGGTCAAGCGTGGCTTCCAGCTCACCGAGGCCGCATTGCCCGGCGTTCTGTCGATCTGCGCACGGCTCGACGGGCTGCCGCTGGCAATCGAACTTGCCGCCTCGCGCATGCGCCTGATGTCGCCCGAGGCCATCTCCAAACGGTTGGAGACCAGCCTGGAGGTGCTCACCGGCGGGCGGCGCGACGACACCGGCCGGCACCGCACCCTGCGCGATGCGATTGCCTGGAGCTATGACATGCTCGACCCGGCCGAGCAGCGGATGCTGGCGGCGCTGTCGGTCTTTCGCGGCGGCTTCAGTGCCGCATCGGCCGATGCGGTCTGCGGGGATCTGGGCGACGACGGTCCTGGCGGGGATCCGTTCGACCAGATCGGCACCTTGCTCAACCGGTCGCTTTTGCGCGAGTCGCTTCAGCATGGCGAGACCCGGCTTGCGATGCTGGAGACGGTGCGCAGCTTTGCCGCCGATGCGCTGGCCAAAACGCCGGAGAAGGCGGCGGCCCTCGCTCAGGCCCATGCCGCGCATTACCGCGACATGGCGGTTGAGCTGTCCAAGGAGCTGGTCGGCCATGACCAGCGCTCGGCGGTCACAGCGCTTTTTGACGAGATCGACAATCTGCGCACCGCGCTTGCCTGGGCGACCTCCCAGCCCGATGCCAGCATGACCGCCGAGCTCTTGCGCGCGCTGGTCTGGTTCTGGATCCCTCAGGGGCTCTTTTCCGAAGGCCGCCGCTGGATCGCCGCGGCATTGGCCCAGATCGACGGGCAGCCCGCCTGCCATGCCCATGCCGTGATCCATGACGTGGCCGGCTGGCTTGCGATCTTTTCGGGCGATTATGCCACGGCCTTTGAGCGCTGCGCGGTCGCGCACGCGCTTTTTGCCGATCATGGCAGCCGGCGCGAGCAGGGCCGTGCCAAGGCCACCTATGGCATCACGCTTGCGGCCTCGGGCAAGATCCCGGAAGGGCCCGAGATGATCATGGCCTCGCTCGCCACCGCCCAGGAGATCGGCGATGAGGAAGGCGCCGCCATCGCCCTGGTCGCCCTGGGCGAGGGTGCGCGCTATGGCGGCGACAAGGCCGCGGCCGAACACTGCTATGGGCAGGCGCTGGAGATCCTGGAGCGCATCGGAAACAGCTGGTGGCCCGGCGGCATCAGCCAGAACCTGGCGCATTTCCGGCTGTCGGAGGGCAATTGGGAAGAGGCGGTGGCGCTTCTTGCCCGCACCTATGAGATGGCGGGCGAGAACGACTACCAGATCCAGGTGATGCTTTATCTGATGGGGATGAGCGGGGTGGGCCTGGTGCGCGGCGAGGCGATGGCGGCTGCGCGGCTGATCGGTGCGACCGAGGCGCTGCTGGCCCGGGTCGGGGCGGCGTTCGAGCCCTCCGACCAGGCCGAAATGCAGGCCTATCTGGACCAGGCAGGCGAGGTGCTGGGCGCCGACGCCCTGACCGCGCTGCGCGCCGAGGGCGCGCGCTGGTCGCAAGAAGAGGCGGTTGCCGCAGCGCAGGCGCTTGGCGCATCGGGCTGAGCGGCGGGGCAGTCCGGGGCAGTCCGGGGCGGTCCGGGGCGGTCCGGGGCGGTTCGGGGAAGTCGGGGGCGGTCCCGGACCGGCACGCCCAAAACCACGGGGGCCTGCGCTCGGCCTGCACGGGGGCCACGCGGGGGTACACGGGACCCGCGCAACACAGAGATACGCGCCGGGGGGCCGGCGCCGCGGCGACAGGGAGGCAGGCGATGCACATGGCCCATGACCCCGAGGAGGTGCTTGGCTTTTGGTTTCCCGATGACGGGCATTGGGAAACTGCCGAAGGGCATGGCGCCTTTTGGCGCACCCGCATGCAGGGCGGCATGGATGAGGAGATCTGCGCGCGGTTCGCACCGCTGGCCGAGGATGCCGCGCGTTGCAAACTCGACCATTGGGCGGACACGCCGCGCGGCCGTCTGGCGCTGATCCTCGCGCTCGACCAGTTTCCGCGGTCGCTCTGGCGCGGCACGCCGGGGGCTTATGCGCAGGACATCAAGGCCGCGCGCCTGGCGCTGGAAGGCATCGCCATTGGCCATTACCACGCCCTGCGCCGCGGGTTCGAGCGGCAGTTTTACCTGATCGCGATCAGCCATTGCGAGGGGCCCGACCATCTGGCGCGCATGGACCGCCTGGTCGAGCTCAGCCGCGCGCAGGACGATCTGATCGTGCCCGCGCTGGAGGCACTGCGCGGCGATGCGCTTCGGCATGTGCTCAATGTGCGCAATGTCATCGAGCGTTTTGGCCGGCACCCGCATCGCAACCCGATCCTGGGGCGGATCTCCTCGCCCGAGGAGGAGGCCTATATCGCAACCGGCGAGTTCCCCCATAACCCGCCGGCCGCAGCGCCCGAGGCAGACAGCGCATAGGGCAAAGCGCAGGTTTTGGAGGCCCAGTTATGAGCGGCACAAAGCAGCCATCGCCTGACCCCGGGACAGGGCCAAAATCGCCAAACGACGCTGGACCGGCCGGGGCTGCGCCGCCTTCTGCCGAACCGCCAGATCCAGCACGGCGAGGCCCCGATATGCCGCCCGACCTAACCGATGCCACAGCCACGGCAAATGCCGCCGCGGGCAGCGCCCTGCCGCTTCGGAACCCGCAGGATGATGAGGATGCCGCGCAGGGCCGCATCGCACAGTTTCCGCCAGGCGGGGTGCGCGCGCCCGACGGGCGGGTGATCTGGGATATGGCCCAGTATGACTTTCTGGACGCGCCCTGCCCCGCCTCGGTGCATCCCGCGCTCTGGCGCCACGCACAGCTCAACGCCCATCACGGGCTCTTTGAGATCACGCCCGGCATCTGGCAGGCGCGCGGCTGCGACTATGCCAATCTCACGATCATTGACGGCGCGAGCGGCTGGATCCTTGTCGATCCGTTGATGACGGCAGAGACCTCGGCCGCCGTGCTTGCCATGGTCAATGAAAGGCTGGGCGCGCGGCCGGTGAGCGCCGTTCTGGTCACCCATTGCCATGCCGACCATTTCGCCGGGCTTGCCGGTGTGGTGCGCGAGGGCGACGGCGTGCCGATCATCGTGCCCGAGGGGTTCTTGCGCCATGCCGCCTCCGAGGCGATCTTTGCCGGCACCGCGATGGCGCGCCGCGCGATCTACCAGTTCGGCCTGGGGCTCGCGCCCGGCCCGATGGGCACGGTCGATGGCGGCATCGGCAAGGCGCCGGCCAAGGGCACCCGCACATTTGTCCGCCCGACCGAAGAGATCACCGCAACCGGCGAGGAGCGCGTGATCGACGGGGTGCGGTTTCGTTTCCAGATCGCCTCGGGCACCGAAGCGCCGGCCGAGTTCACCTTCCTGTTGCCCGATCACCGGGTGCTGTGCATGGCCGAGATCTGCACCCGGACGCTGCACAATCTGGTGCCGCCACGCGGTGCCCAGGTGCGCGATCCGCTGCTTTGGGCGCGGGTGATCGACGAGGCGATCGGGCTGTTCGCGGCCGAGGCCGACATTCTGATCAACTCCCACAACTGGCCGGTCACCGGTCAGGATGCGCTCACCGAATACCTTTACGAGCAGCGGGACATCTATAAATACCTCCATGATCAGACGCTGCGGCTGGCCAATCTGGGCCACACCCCCGATGAGATCACGGGTCTGATCGAGGAGCCCGATTGGCTGTCGCAGCGGCTGCATGCGCGCGGCTTTTACGGGTCGCTGAAATTCAATGCCCGGGCGATCTACCAGCGCTATTTCGGGTTCTATGACGGCAAC
>JBCBKN010000135.1:0-10406 GCA_038521775.1 Pseudomonadota bacterium
ATGGGGGTCGAAATCACCATGGGCATGGTCGTCATGGCCGTGGTCGTCATGGGCGTGGTCGTCATGCGCAGCGGCCTCATGCGCATCTTCGTCGTGGGCGTGATCGTCTTCCACCTTGGCCTCATGGGCGTGGTCGTCATGCGCGTGGTCATCGTCGTCATGCGCGGCGGCCTCATGCGCATGGTCGTCGTGGGCGTGGTCGTCTTCCACCTTTGCCTCGTGGGCATGGTCGTCATGCGCGTGGTCTTCGTGGCCGTGATCGTCTTCCGCCTTGGCCTCATGGGCATGATCGTCTTCGGCATGATCATCATGGGCGTGATCGTCATGCGCGTGGTCTTCGTCGTGGGCGTGGTCGTCATGCGCGGCAGCCTCATGCGCATGGTCGTCGTGGGCGTGGTCGTCATGCGCCTCCGCCTCATGGGCGTGGTCGTCATGGTCGGAATGGTCATGCGCAGCGAAGGTCGCACCTTCGCGATAGGCCAGACGCACAAGTCCGGGCGCTTCGGCGAGTTCCAGCCGCTGCGTGTCCCCGGCCAGGCCATCGATGGCCCGCTCAAGCCAGGGGGTCAGCTCCGGGCCGATCCAGACCAGCAGATCGGCCTCGGCCAGATCCTCGGCCTGCGAGGGGCGCAGCGCATAGCCATGCGGCGACACGCCCGGGGGCAGGAGCAGATCAGGGCTGCCCACCCCGTCCATAACCCGCGAGACCAGCGCATGGACCGGCGCGATATCGGTCACCACGCGCGGCGCATCGGCCTGCGCCACCCGCGCAAACCCCGTCGCACTTGCAAGCAAGGTCAAGCCAACTACCAGCGGCGCACGGCGGGGGAGGGGCATGGCAGGAACTCCTTGTGTGATGTTATTACGTTGCGATAGGGTCCGGTGGAAATCAAGCGTCAACTTTTCTGTCCCATGCGATGGGGTCTGCGATGGCCACACCTCTTGCCTTTGAGCCCCACAATCATGCCGAATGCGTCGCCGATGCGCTGATCACGGCCGAGCGTCGGTGCCGCGAGACGGGCGCAAGGCTCACCCCGCAGCGACGCCGGGTGCTGGAGATCCTGCTTGAATCGCACCGCGCGCTGGGCGCCTATGAGCTGCTCTCGCGGCTGGCCGACGAGGGGCGCGCCGTACAGCCGACAATCGTCTATCGCGCGCTCGACTTTCTTGTCGCCCAGGGGCTGGTCCATAAGATTGCGCGTCTGAGCGCGTTTGTCGCCTGCACGCGCCCCAAATCGGGCCATGGCCCGGCATTTCTGGTTTGCCGCGCCTGCCGCGGGGTCGCCGAGGCCGAGCTCGATGCGGTGCAGGGCGCGCTCGACATGCTCGCCAAGGAAAGCGGCTTTGCGCTTGAACTGATGGTGTTGGAAGCAGAAGGGCTGTGCCCGGGTTGCCGGCCCGCTGCATGAGCGTGATCGAGGTCGTCGACCTCAGCATCGCGCTTGGCGGGCGCCTGGTTCTGGACACTGTGACACTGCAGGTCGGCCCTGGCGAGATCCTGACGATTGTCGGGCCGAACGGATCGGGCAAGACGACCCTGCTGCGCGCGATGATCGGTGCGCAAACCGCGCAGTCGGGGCATGTGCGGCGCAAGGCGGGGCTTCGGCTGGGCTATGTGCCGCAGCGCCTGGCCATCGACCCGACCTTTCCGATGACCGTCGCGCGGTTTCTCGACCTGCCGCACCGGCATCCGCGCAAGGCAAAGGATGCGGCCCTGGCGCGGGTCGGGATCGCGCATCTGCCCGACCGGCAGATCTCGGCCCTGTCGGGCGGCCAGCTGCAACGCGCAATGCTGGCCCGGGCGATCATCGGCCAGCCGCATGTTCTGCTGCTGGACGAGCCGACCCAGGGCCTCGACCAGCCCGGCACGGCGGATTTTTATGCGCTGATCGCCGAGCTGCGCGGCGAGCTGGGCTGCGCCGTCGTTATGGTCAGCCATGATCTGCATGTTGTGATGAGCGCCTCGGACAGGGTGATCTGCCTCAACACGCATGTGTGCTGCCAGGGCGCGCCGGCGATCGTGGCCTCGGCGCCGGAATACCGGGCCCTGTTCGGCCAGGGCACGCGGGGCGTGCTGGCGCTCTACCGTCATGAGCATGATCACGCGCATGACGCGTTTCCCGACCGATCCCCGGCGCGAGGGTCGGACGGGGCCCTCGCCGCCATGCATGACGGTGCCGATGCCCCCGGGCCGCAGGACCTCACCGGCTGATGCTGCCCGATTTCATGATCCGCGCCGGGCTGGCCGGGCTCGGTGTCGCGCTGGCCGCGGGGCCGCTGGGCTGCTTCATCATCTGGCGCCGCATGGCCTATTTCGGCGACGCGACCGCGCATGCCGCGATCTTGGGCGTGGCGCTTGCCTGGGCCGCGGAGCTGCCAATTGCGGCGGGCGTTCTGGCGGTGTCGCTGGGCATCGGTCTCGCGCTCTCGACCCTATCGACCCGGCAAACCGGCGCGGATGCGCTGCTGGGCGTGTTTGCGCATGGCGCTTTGGCGCTGGGGCTGGTCGCCGCCTCGCTGATCAGCGATCTGCGGATGGATCTGTCGGCGTTTCTGTTTGGGGATGTGCTGGCGGTAAGCTGGACCGAGCTTGCCACGGTCTGGGGCGGCGCGGCGCTGGTTCTGGCGCTGATTCTGTGGCGCTGGTCGGCGCTGCTGGCCAGCACGCTGGGTCCGGATGTCGCCTATGCCGCGGGCTTTCACCCGGGGCGCGAGCGCTTGGTCCTGACGCTGGCCCTGGCCCTCGTGGTGGCCTTTGCCATCAAGATCGTCGGCGCGCTTTTGATCGCGGCGATGCTGATCATGCCGGCAACAGCGGTGCGGCCGGTCTCGCGCACGCCCGAGATGATGGCCCTGCTTGCCTGCGCGGCCGGGGCGGCGGCGACGCTGGCCGGGCTTTGGGCATCCTGGCAATGGGACACGCCGACCGGTCCCAGCATGGTGGTCGCGGCGGCCGTTCTTTTTGTGGTCATACGGACCGGGCATAGCGCGCTTGCGCCGCGCGGCGGCTAGAGATCGGGCTTAACCAGCTCAACTTGCCGGCGCCGGGTGGGACCGGCCGTCACGCCTTTTGGGCACGCATTTTTTCACGCCTCTTCTGGTTCACGCCTCTTCTGGCGCCTCCTCCAACATCCAGCCATGCGGCCCGTCGGCCAGGGCAGCGCCGATCTCCTCGTAATTGGCGATCAGGGCCGAAAGCGGCTCGGGGTTCATGCGCTGGTTGGCGGGCTTGCGCGACATCTCTGCCCCGCCCATGCAGGCCGAGCCGATCGCCAATGTGCGGTCGCTGAACTGCCCGTCGGCGCGAAACATCTCCTCATAGGTCAGACGCGCATAGCCCGGCAGGACCGAAAGCTGGCGGCTCACCTTTTCGTCGAGCGCCTGCAGCTTGCCGATGGTCTTGACCGTGTCGTCGACATCGAGGGTCAGCTGCGGCTTTTCGGTCGGCACCTGCCCCTTTCGCCCCACCGACCAGCGCCCGGTCGCCTTGGAGATTTCGGCCGAGACATGCACCCGCAGCTTGTTGCGCCGGATGATGTGCACGACATGGGCATGGTTGCGCTGCATATAGGTGATCATGAAGGGGCGCCGGCCCTCGACATCCTCGCGCGCCGGAATGAGGTTGAGCCCGAAATACTTCACATCCATGGCCAGCGTGGCCCCCGCCGCCTTGGCCCGCAGCGTGCCGATGAAATCGCGAAACAGTTGGATGTGATGCTGGGGATGAACCAGCGCGCGATCCTCGGCGGCACGCTCCGCGACATAGGCAAAAAACCGGTTGGGGCGGGCGAGGTTGCCATGGAAGATCTCGTCGCAATCCATCGCGCCCGCATCGACCAGAAGCTGGCGGAACACGGTTGTGCCGCTGCGCTGTCGGCCCAGGATAAAGACCAGATCCTGCCCGGACCCCGCGGGTTTCTCTGCCATATGCTCCCCCGTCACGCGCCCCGTTTTGCGCCCCGTTTTGGGCCCCGTTTTGCGCCCCGTCACGCGCCCCGTTTTGCGCCCCGCTTTGGGCCCAGATTTCCGTCCCGCCTTGTGCCCGGGCGCCGCGGCCGCTCAGCGATAGGTGTAGCCCAGCGCGTCCATGGCCTCGCCGCAGATGCGGATGAAGGTCTCCTGCTCGTCCGCGCTCCAGCCCTGTTCGTCCAGCCGCGGCGCGCGCGGCGCGGTGTCAAGCGCGGTGGTGCTGGTGCTGCTGCCGGAGGCGAAATAGGCGCGGATGTCCTCCTCGCTCACCGGATGCTCAAGCTCCAGATGCGCCAGGATCCGCTGATGAACCGCCCAGGGCTGGCCGATCAGCTCGCCCATCTCCAGCTCCAGCAACCGGTCGGAGATCTGCGCGCGCACATTGAAATAGGTGCGGATCGAGGAGGCCCACATCCGGCAGGCATCGTCGAAATGCCGGTCCGGCCACAGCCGCATGTTTGATCGCACATTGTCGATGCCATTGCGGTGCAGATGGATGAAGCGCGCCTCGGGAATGTGGCGGTGGATCAGCGGCGCGGCATCGATCATCCGATAGCCGGGGGTCTTGTCATAGTAATCCTGATGCCCGTGATGCTCAGAGATCAGCGCATCCAGCGCGCGGGTGAGCCGGCGAAAGATCCGCTCGAACCCGACGCGGTTCACCTCATAGGCGTTTTCGGGGATGGTTTTGACGATGTCGGCCTTGCCGTTCTTCAGATGCGACAGCAGCCGGTAGACATGCCCCTCGGCATGGCCGGAAAACCCCAGCACTTCGGAAAAATAGGAGGCGAGCTTGGAGGTGCCCGACCGGTGGGCGCCGATGATGAAAACCTTTCGCATGCTAGCGCCTCATCTGCTCAACCGGGTCACACGGTCTTCCCAGGCCGCGGGCAGACGGTATCCTGCATCCTGGAGGTAAATGTAAACCTCTTGGAAGCGCGCGAAAATCCGGGCCTCGGTGGCGGCATCAAGCGTCGAGGCCCGAGGCGAGACGTTTTCGCGCCGGTCGAAATCGGCCGGAACGTAATCGAGACCGAGATGGCTGCAGACCGCGCGGACCGTCTCGGGCGTGAAGAGCTCTTCGTAAAACAGCGCCAGGATCTTGGTCGGCGCGAAGGCCGCGGCCAAGGCCCGGAGGGTCTGATCATAGCGCCCGCGCAGGATCATGTTGGCATTGTCGAGCTCGGCCTCAAAGCTGGCATGCGCCGAAAAGCCCGGGATCTCGCGCTCGCGCATCCGCAGCGCCGACCAGAAGCGCTCCACCGGATCGCGCATCAAAAAGACCGGCCTTATGTCGGGATGCAGCGCGGCGATGTCGGCAAACTGCGCGCCATTGAGCATGCTGTAAGAGGGGGTGATCTCGCCAAAGACCCGTGCATCCCCGGCCCGTTGGGCAAAAAACGCGAGATAGGCCTGCGCGTCGCCCCGCATCGCCGCCCGGTCCAAAAGATCATGCATCAGGGCCAATTTGCCGCGCGGGCCGGCATCGCCCCGCGCCAGACGGGTGACCATATCGGCAAGCCGCGCGTAATGGCGCCCGGCCAAAGGCGCGCACATCTCGGGCAGGTAGAGCTCATCGAAGAAATGCATCTCCTTGATGGGCGACATCCAGCATTGCGGGTGATCGTCGAGATAGCGGTGCAGCCAGGTCGTGCCGGCCTTTTGCGCGCCGACGCCCAGCAAAAAGACCTGCTGAGAAACTGTGCTCATGCGCCGCCATCGCCCCCGCCATCGCCCCGGCGCACGGCGCGCGCATACATCGCCTTGCCCAGCAGCCCGACCATTGCGGGGTTGCGCGCGCACATTCGCGCGATGGCCTCGCCGATCAGCGCATGGGTGCCGACATGCTGGCCCTCCGACCAGGGCCAGGACATCGAGCCCCGGCGAAACCGGTAGCGAAAGAGCGGACCGGGCACCAGCACCGCGACATAGCCCAGCCCTGTGAAGTCAAGCCAGAACGC
This sequence comes from Pseudomonadota bacterium, assembly GCA_038521775.1. Lineage (GTDB taxonomy): Bacteria > Pseudomonadota > Alphaproteobacteria > Rhodobacterales > Rhodobacteraceae > J013. The sequence continues at coordinate 5,931 of JBCBKN010000135.1, forward strand.
CCAATCATCGGCCTCGCCGTTGCGGCGGGTGGCGTCAAACCCGATGGCGCGCAGCACCTCGGTCTCGATTAGGGCGGTCATGCGGTAGTCATTGTCGAGCAGGTGGATGTGGTCTTCCAGCAGATGGCGCAGCACCGGCTCGCCCGCCTCGCCGAAATTCACCCGCTGGGGGAGGACCGCCTGGGGCCGGCGCGGCGCGGTGTTATAGGCCTCCAGGGTCCGTTCCATGAACTGGCTTGAGAGCAGGTCGTCATCGTCAAGAAACACCGCCAGCCGGCTGTCGCAGGCGGCGATTAGCGTGTTGCGCGCGCCAAGCAGGCCCGAATTGGGCTGGTCGATCACTGTGACGTCGGGCAGGCGCGCGCGGGCATAGTCAAACCACTCGTCGCGCCCCTCGGGCGTGCCGTCATTGCAGATCAGCACCCGCGGCGCATCGATGGTTTGTGCGGCCAGCATGTCCACGGTTTCGGCAAATTGCGGCCCGGGCGAGAAGATCGGCATCAGCACTGTGATGTCCGACGGGCTGGCGCGCGGCCGCAGCGCCGCCTCGGCCGGCGCGGTCTGGCCGACCTGAACGCGGCCCCGCTTTTCGCTGAGCTTGCGGTCATAGAGTGCCGCCATTTCAGCGGCGATTTTGGCCGGCGCCAGCGCCTCGCGGTTATAGGCCTGCAATTCGGCCACCAGCTCCGGCCCCCGCTCGATCAGCCGGGTCATGGTGTCAAGCAGCCGCGGCCGGTCGCTCATCCGCTCATCCAGGACCAGATCCTGCAAATGCGGCGGAAAGAACTCGGCCATCGGGGTGCCCTGGCGCACCACCGGCAGCGCGCCGCGGTCAAGCGACTCGATGCAGGCATAGGAGAAGGTCTCGGCCGAACCCAGATTGGGGCAAACCGCCCCGGGCTCGACCATATTGAGCGCGACCTCGCGCGGCAGGAAATCGGTGAAGATCACCGCGTCGCGCAGCGCCGGCACCAGACGTTTGCGGATATAGCTGCGCATGTCGGTGGTGCGGAAGGGCGTGTCGACGATCCGTCCGATCAGCCTGAGCTGGTGCAGCGGATGCACCGAGGTGAGCACATTGGCCAGATAGATGAGCTTGTCGATGCCCTTGGACAGCGAGATCCGGCCCATATAGTCAAGCTCGTTGCGCACCTCCGAAAACCCGCCCAGGCGTTCGAAAACGTAAGGCTCGCGCACCATCTCGACATTGGCGTCGATGCCATAGCCGGCCAGCCGGGCCCGGGCGGCCTCTGACGGGGTGACGACCAGATCCGAGATGCGGCATTGCTGACGCTCGCAGACCAGATCGATCTCGACGCCGCGCGGCACGCGCAGCTGATCGGCGGCATAAAAATCCTGGATGAACCCGTGATTGTAGGTCACGCACAAGGTGGCCTCATTGCCGGCGCGGGTCTGCAGATCCTGAAAAAACACCAGGGCGGGGGAAAAGAAATCGGTGGCCTCGACCACATCGATGCGCCATTCGGCCACCAGCTCGGCAATGCGCCGCTGCAGAAAGGTCGAGACCACCAGATCGCTGCTCTCGATGGGTGCCTCGCGCCACATCTGCCGCCGGTCCAGCGTCAAAAGCCGCACATGATCGGGCCGAAACGGCGAATAATCCTTGATGCGGGCCTGGCGGGTGCTGTCGATCCAGGTGAGCAGGAACACCTCATGCCCCTGCTCTTCCATCGCCCGGGCCATATAGCTGATATAGGTGCCTGCCCCGCCCGATGGCAGGATTGGCGATTCCGAGCTGACATAGAGGATGCGCATCGGGCGGTCAGCCGACGGTTGCGCGCAGGCTGAAATAGTCGAGATTGAAGACGTAATCGCCCGAGGTGGGCAGCATCAGGATCATTGTCACCGAGGTGATGTTGGGCCCCTGCACCTCGCGCAGTTGCGGCGCGCTGTAGACGATGGATTGTTCCAGCGGCATGGTCGTGGTCGGAAAGAAGCGGGTCAGCACATCGCGCCGCTCGCCCATGCTGTCGGTCAGCCGCAGCATCAGCGAGCAGTTCGGCGCAACGGGCTTTTTGGCCTGCCGGTTCATGTCGAAATGCGAGATGAAATCGAGCTGCAGGGCCTCGGCCTCGTTGAACCGCGCCACATCGACCTCGCTTTCCAGCGACACCCAAAGCGGCTCGGTCACCGTGCCAAAGACCGGATGCACGCTGAGGCGGGTGACGGTCGGCGCGCGGTCGCCCGTTCCCAGCCGCGACAGACCGCGCGTGCAGACCGTGGTCGAGGTGCCCACAACCTCCTTGTCATAGCTGATCCAGACCCCGTCCGAGAAGGGCGCATAGGGCTGCATGGTCTGCAACTCGATCGGGCGTCCGCCCTCCAGAACCCGGCCCAGGCCGCTGGGCACCTCCATGGTTTCCGAAACCCCCTCGGCCCCCAGCCCCGCCAATGCGTTTTCGACTTCCAGCCGCATCATGCGGACAGTGCGCTCCATCGCGTGCATCTGCGCGCGCAGACGCCGGAAACTGGTCTCAAAGCTCATTGGCGATCGTCCTGCTCGGTCATGCGAATGCGGCGCGGCGGTCGGCGCAGGGCCGGTCGGGCGCGCTCATCTTGGGCGGTAGAAATCCTTCAGATAGGCGTAGTCGGCCGCGCAATACTCGCGCAGCCGGTCTTGGCAGGTGGGGGTCAGATCGTCGAACTCGATCTTCTTCTCACTGGTCATCTCCCGGCTCAGCGTCAGCGCCATGCCGGTGCGCTCCTCAAGCCAGGCAACCATCTCGCCCAGCGCCTCGATCGGAAAGACCCGGTCAAAATACCCCAGATCCGGGCCCAGGAAATAGGCCGTCGGCTGGCTGTGATTGCGGATCGAATTCGACAGCGCGCGATACTTGTCGAGATTGAGGATGAATTTGCGGATGCCGGGATCGGCCGTCACGCCCAGCCGCTCGGCCGCCACCATGTCGATCTGGTCGGCCGACAGCCGCCCGGTCTGTAGCACCCGGTTGGTGTAGCAGGACAGGATGCGCTTGATCGGGTCGCGGACCACCGCGATGCGCGTGTATTGGGCAAAGGACGCATGGTCATGGCGGTAGAAGGCCTCGGTCTTGAAGGCCTCGTAATGCACGCCGCGCCCTTCATGTTCGAACGGCCTGCCGGTCATGACATGATAAAAGAGCTCTTTGAGCGAGGTGCTGGCGACTTTCGGGATCGAGAAATAGACGAGCTTATGCGCCTCGATCACCGCCGTCATCACGCCTGCTCCCATTCCAAGCCGCCGCGGCGCCCGCCCCTCCAGGGCGCCTGGGCTGGCGAAATCGTGCATAGAAGGATCGAAAGCGCCACGTCAAGCGCCGCGCAGCCGGGGCCGCCTCCGCGCTCAGCCCTCGTGCAGCTCGGCCCGCGCCTCGACGATCTCGAACGGCACCGCCGGCAGATCCTTGGCACAGCGGATCACCAGCGAGGTTTTGACGCTGGCCACGTTCGGGGCCGCGGTCAGATCCTCGGTCAGAAAACGCTGGAAGGTCGACAGATCGGGCGAGACGCATTTGAGGATGAAGTCGATCTCACCGTTGAGCATGTGGCATTCGCGCACCAGCGGCCAGCCGCGCACCAGGCCTTCAAAGGCGCTCAGATCCGCCTCGGCCTGGCTCGAGAGCCCCACCATGGCAAAGACCATCACCTCGAAATCGAGCTCACGCAGGTCGATATCGGCATGATAGCCGCGGATCAGCCCCGTCTCCTCAAGCGCGCGCACCCGCCGCAGGCAGGGCGGGGCCGAGATGCCGACCCGGCGCGACAGCTCGACATTGGTCATGCGCCCGTCGGCCTGCAGCTCGGCGAGGATCTTGCGGTCGATGGCGTCGAGCTTCAGTCCGGGCATTCTACATCACATTCATTGCGGCAACGCTGGGCTTTGGTTGCGGAACTTGTTACCGGAGCACCGGGTGGCAGGCAATAAAGTTTCACGATGACGCAAGATTTGCGAAATCCATCGGCCAGCGGGCCACAGATGCGGCTTTTGGTGGTCACGGATGGACGGCCCGCCAACCTGACCCAGGCGCTGGGTCTGGCCGAGGCGATGGCCGATCATATCCCCATCCAGATCCCCGTCCAGATCCCTTTTCAGATCGCCTGTGCCGAGGTGTCGCTTCGCCCCGGTTTTGACCGCGTGCCGAGCCGCCTGCTGGCGCTTTTGGGACGGTGGGCGTTTCGTGGGCTGCCGGCCGGGGTCCCCGATCTGGTGCTTGGGGCCGGGCGGCGGGGCAACTTGGCGGCTCATGCGCTGGCGCAGCAGGGCGCGCGCGCAGTCGCGGTGCTCGACCCGCAGCTGCCGCTGTCGCGCTTTGCCGCGATTGTGCTGCCCTCGCATGACCGGCGCGCCCGGGAGGGGCCCGCGCATTATGGGTCCCATCAGGGGTCGCATCAGGGGGGAGCCGGCGCTGTGGTGCTGACCACGCTGGGGGCCATGAACCGGCTGAGCCCGCAGGTGCTGGCCGACGCGCCGCGGCC
>JBCBKN010000136.1:0-10401 GCA_038521775.1 Pseudomonadota bacterium
CACCTTGCGCGTTCCGGCAAGACTAGCGCGGGCGGCGGCTCACTGACCATCCAGTTTCGCACGGATCTCGGCGGCAAGCCCGTCGCGGTCGCGCGCAATCCGCGCCGCCATGGCCGGGCTGACATTGACACTGGGGTCGTGTCGAAAGCTCCAGGCCATGATGTCGAGCAGCACCGGGATCAGGTCGCGCCCGCTTTCGGTCAGCAGATACCGGGTGCGGCGCCCATCCTGGGCATCGGGCTGGCGCGAGATCACGCCGGCCGCCTCCAGCCGTGCCAGCCGGTCGGACAGGATGTTCGACGCGATCCCCTCGGACATCGTGCGAAACTGCGAGAAGGCGGTGTGGCCCTTTTGGGCCATGTCGCGCACGATCAACAGGCTCCAGCGGTCGCCGAAGATCTCCAAGGCATGGTTGATGGCGCAGCCCGAGCGTTTTCCCATAGACCCGCCCCTAGCAGATTTCAGTTGCGGTTTGCAATCGATCCAACTAGGTTGCGTTTTGCAACATAAATGGGAGGATCCGATGGCGCAGCTCAAAACCTATGGCTGGGTGGACAAGACCTTTCACTGGCTGGTGGTGCTGAACCTCTCGGCCACGCTGATCGGATCGCCGGGCATGGCCAGCCTGCCCCTGGCCGAACGGGCGTTGGAGTATGGCGACCATGGCGCCTCGGTCACCACGCTGGCGATCCTGATGATGCTGCGGCTGGTCTGGCGCCTGTTCCACCCCTTTCCGCCCCTGCCCGACAGCATGACGCGGCTGGAAAAATACGCCGCCAAGACGGTGCATTGGGGGCTCTATGCGCTGATCTTTGCGCAGATCGGCATCGGGCTGCTGCTCGCCTCGACGACCGAGGTCGATTTTGTGCCCAGCCTTTACAACCTCAACTACACGGCGCTGGGGCTGGTGCCGGTCGGGGCCCACGACACGCTTCTGACCCTGCACAATATCGGCTATTGGGCGATTGTCGCGGCGATCGCGATCCATGTGCTGGCCGCGCTCAAACATGCGCTGATCGACCGCGACGGGGTGCTGACCCGCATGCTGCCCTTCGTGAAGGCGCGCAGGCCCGGCTGACCCCGCCCTGTCGCGCAAAAACGACGCAGCCATGTCGCGGATGCGGGCGCGCGGGCGGATCGCTTGCCACCAAGCTGGCCGGAGCAATGGGAGGCTCCGGATGAACCAGCATTACGCCCACAGCCGCAAGATCGATCCCAGCAGGCCCGCCATCCAGCGACCGGATGGCACATTGGGCGGGAATGACCGTGTGGAGATCGGCCCCACGCCGCTGGCCTTTGCGGAATGGGAGGCGGCGGGCCTGACCCTGCCCAACATCCCGGCCATGCGGCAGTACCGGCTCGACCGGCTGGTCGCGGCCCTCGCCCAGCGCGACTATGCCGGGGTGCTGCTCTTTGATCCGCTCAACATCCGCTATGCCTCCGACACCACCAACATGCAGCTTTGGAACTCGCACAACCCGTTCCGGGCCTGCCTGGTGCTGGCCGATGGCTATATGGTGATGTGGGATTTCAAGCGCCTGGGCGATCTGCTGACCGCCTTCAACCCGCTGGTGCGGGAAACCCGCCGCGGCACAGCCTCGTTCTTTTACTTCACCGGCGGCGATGGCACCGCCGCCAGCGCCAGGTATTTCTCGGCCGAGATCCTCGATCTCCTCGCCGAGCATTGCGGCGACAACCGCCGCCTGGCGGTCGACAAGATCATGGTCCACGGGCTGAAGGCGCTGGAGGCGCGCGGCATCGAGGTGATGGAGGGCGAGGAGGTCACCGAGAAGGCCCGCTCGATCAAGGGGCCCGACGAGATCCTGGCCATGCGCTGCGCGATCCATGCCTGCGAGGCGGCGATGGCCGAGATGCAGGCCGCCATGGCCCCGGGCATGACCGAGGATGATGTCTGGGCCGAGCTGCATGCCGGCAATATCCGCCGCGGCGGGGAGTGGATCGAGACCCGGCTGCTCGCCTCCGGCCCGCGCACCAATCCCTGGTTTCAGGAATGCGGGCCGCGGGTCATCTCGGAAGGCGAGATCCTGGCCTTTGACACCGATCTCGTCGGCTGCTGGGGCATCTGCACCGACATGTCCCGCACCTGGATCGTGGGCGATGCCGAACCGACGGCCGAGCAAAAGCGCGTCTACCGCATCGCCGTGCAGCATATCGAGGAGAACACCGCCATGCTGCGCCCGGGCATGAGCTTTCGCGAGATCTGCCATGGCGGGCACCAGCTTCCCGAGGAGTTCGTCGAGCTGCGCTATGGGGCCAAGATGCATGGCGTGGGGCTCTGCGATGAATGGCCGCTGATCGGCTATCCCCAGGATTGGCAGGACGGGCATTTCGACTATGAGACCGCGCCGGGCATGTGCATGTGCCCCGAGGTCTATCTGGGCACCGTCGGCGGCAGCTTTGGCGTCAAGCTCGAAGATCAGGTGCTGATCACCGAAACTGGGCATGAGCGCCTGTCGAGCTACCCCTGGGAGGCCCGCCTCCTTTCGTGACGAAAACGTGATTCCGCGCACCGGCCGGGCATACAACCCAGACGGGTTGCCTTTGAGAATTTGTGCGAATCGCATACCCTCTTGGTTGTATTTCAAGAGGATATGTCATGACCGATGCTTCCGATCGCCGCGCAGAAGCCCATGATACCGCCCCTCAGGCAGGCGCCGCGCCGCCCAAAAAGCCGCAAAGCTTCGCGGACCGCGTCAAAAATCATCCGCTGATGGTGATGCTGACCACCGGCGTTCTGATCGCAGCCACGACCCTTGGCGTTGCCGAATACTTCCACGCCGAACGCATACGGGACCAAAGCGACGCGCATGCCCTGGCCCTGCAGAAGGCCGAGATGACCCATGCGACCGCGCTTGGCGCGCTCGACCTGGCCAAGGACGGGTTGGAGGCCGAGCTTGATCGCCTCAAATTGCGCAATGATGACCTGGACGCGCAACTGAGGATCGCCAGCACGGTCAGCGCCGACTTGCGAACGGAAAACCAGGAGCTTCGCACCGCGCTGGACACGCAGCGCCCGCCCTCGGCCGACGCGACTGATCCGATGGCCACGCGGTTTCCAACCGCGCGCGAGGTGGGCCCTTTGACCATCGACCATAATCTGCGCGAGCATTTCGGCCCGGGCGTGATGATCCCGCGCGCCGCATCGCGCGATGCGGTCCACGACATTGCGGCGCAAGACGCGCTGCGGGTGCTGACCGACCCCGATTTCGACCCCGCCCGGGCGACGGCCGAGGAGGGTCCGCGCGCGCAGATCTGGCTGCTCGCGCAACGCCGGGCGGTGGCGGGCCACAGCAGGATCCGCAGCGTCGTTCCGCATTTCCTCTTCACCCGCGAAAAGGTCGATGCCGAGCGCGCCGCACAGCAGGCCACCGCCAACACCGCCTTGCTGGCCTTCATCGACGATTTGCTGCGGCGGCGCCATGATCTGAGCCTCAAGCAGATGCGGCCGAAGCTGGCCAATGTCACCATGCTGCCCCATGCCGTGCTGGCGCAGTACCATACCGTGCTGCGCGACGTTCGGCTCGATGAGGGCGCGCAGCCGCAAACGGTGATCCTCAATGAGATGGTGCTGTTTTTTGAGGCGCAGGACGAGGATGCGCGCTGGCTCTACACCGTGCGGGCGCGCTTTACCTCGGATTTCTACGATCACGAAAAGTCACATGATTGGAAGACCCATGTCGCGCTGCGCTGGAACCAGATGTATTTCATCACCGGGATAGGAAACGCCAGAAACGGGTGACCGGCCAATGCGCCATGGGTCGCCCCACCACAGGGGCAAGGGAGACCATCATGGCCACTGAACGGATCACCTTTCCAGGCCATTCCGGGGCTGAACTGGCCGCGCGTCTGGATCTGCCCGAGGGCGCACCGGTCGCCACGGCGATCTTTGCCCATTGCTTTACCTGCGGCAAGGACATCGCCGCGGCGCGGGCCGTCTCGGCCGGGTTGAACGGCGCGGGCTTTGCGGTGCTGCGCTTTGACTTCACCGGGCTAGGGCATTCGGAGGGCGAGTTCGCGAACACGGGCTTTACCTCGAATGTCGAGGATCTGGTTGCCGCCGCCACGCATCTGAGCGGGCGCGACATGGCGCCCGCCTTGCTGGTGGGCCACTCGCTGGGCGGCGCGGCGGTGCTTGCCGCCGCTTCCCGCATCGCCACGGTGCGGGCGGTCGCCACAATCGGCGCGCCGGCCGACCCGGCCCATGTGCTGCACAATTTCGGCACCGGTCTGGCCGAGATCGAGGCGGCGGGCGAGGCCGAGGTCAGCCTGGCCGGCCGGCCGTTCCGCATCGGCCGGGCCTTTGTTGAGGATGTGCGCGCCCAGCGGCTGACCGAGATTGTCGCCGGGCTGCGCAAGCCCATCCTGCTGTTGCACGCACCGCGCGACGAAACGGTCGGCATCGAGAATGCCGGCGAGATCTTCAGCGCCGCCAAGCATCCCAAGAGCTTTGTGAGCCTCGATGAAGCCGATCATCTGCTGACCCGCCGGGCCGATGGCGCGTTTGCCGCCAAGGTGATTGCGGCCTGGGCGCTGCGCTATGCGGTCGATCCGGCGCGGGGCCCAGACCCCTCGCAAGAGAGCCCGGCCACCCCGCCCGAGGGGGTTGTGCGCGTGGTCGAGCAGGACCCCGAGGGCTTCCGGCAGGCCGTGCTGTCGGGGCCGCGGCACAGGCTGGTGGCCGATGAGCCCGCGGCCTTTGGCGGCACCGATCAGGGGCCGGGGCCCTATGATCTGGTCTCGGCCGGTCTGGGCGCCTGCACCGCGATGACCATCCGCATGTATGCGCGCCGCAAGGGCTGGCCGCTTGCCGGGGTCTCGGTCGATGTCCGGCATGACCGGGTCCATGCCGAGGATTGCGCGACCTGCGAGACCCAGGACGGCAAGGTCGACCGCTTCACCCGCGAGATCACGCTTCAGGGCGATCTGAGCGAAGAGCAGCGCGCGCGGCTGCGCGAGATCGCCGATCGCTGCCCGGTGCACCGCACGCTGGAGAGCGAGATCCTCATCGACACCGTGCTGGCGGGTGGGAGCGGCGGCTAGCGCTCCCACCCGATTTGCCGGGGCAGGCTCAGTCCGGCGCGTCTTCGGACAAGAGCGCGAGGTTGATCACCCCGCCGAGCACCCCGCCGGCGATGGGGGCCACCCAGAAGAGCCAAAGCTGCTGCAGCGCCCAGCCATCGGCAAAAAGCGCCACGGCGGTCGACCGTGCCGGATTGACCGAGGTGTTGGTGACCGGGATCGAGATCAGGTGGATCAGGGTCAGCGCCAGGCCGATGGCAATGGGGGCAAAGCCCACCGGCGCGCCAGGGCGCGTGGCGCCCAGAATGATGATCAGGAAAAAGGCGGTCAGCACCACCTCGATGATCAGGGCGGGCAAGAGGCCGTAGCCGCCGGGCGAATGCGCGCCATAGCCGTTGGAGGCAAAGCCGCCCACGCCGGTGAAATCGGCCTTGCCCGACACAACGAGGTAGAGAACGGCCGCCGCCGCGATGCCGCCCAGAACCTGCGCCAGGATATAGGGCAGCACAGTGGTCCAGCCGGTGCGCCCGGCCACGGCGAGCCCAATGGTCACGGCCGGGTTGAAATGCCCGCCCGAGATCGAGCCCACGGTGTAGGCCATCGTCAGAACCGTGAGGCCAAAGGCGAGCGACACGCCCAGAAGCCCGATGCCGACCTCTGGAAACGCGGCTGCCAGCACGGCGCTGCCGCATCCGCCAAAAACAAGCCAGAAGGTGCCGAAGACCTCGGCTGCCAATTTCTGCATCATCTGAACTGTCTCCCCGTCGCACCGGCATGTCGCCTGGTTGGTGCGTGTTTGCTTTTGCCTGGCCCTGCTACGCGCCAGCACCCAAACTCGATCGGGACCGCCACATATGCTTGCCGCGGACGGGGGGCGCAGTAAAGTAACGCGGCGCAATAAAATACCGGGTGCGCGTAAAGTACGGGGTGCGATTAAAGTACAGGCTGCTCGGCAAGCTGCCGGGTGCGCAGAAAACTGCCGTGGCGCGCGACCCTGTGCGGATCCGGGGCAGCGGGTGTCACAGACGGCACCGGGTCGCCCCCCAGATTGGCCAGGACTCACTTGGCCAGGGCCCAGATTGGCCGGGGTCTAGATTGGCCAGGGCCCAGACTGTCCAGGGATGATCAAGAGATGCAGGCACAGCGCGTGGTGATTTCCGGCCAGCCCTTCCACTGTCTCCGCGACGGGCCGGATGCGGCGCCGGCCATTCTCTTTCTGCACGGATTTCCGGAGTATTCCGGGGCCTGGGCGGAGGTGATGGCGCGATTGTCCCCACGGTTTCTGTGCCTTGCCCCCGACCAGCGCGGTTATGGGCAAAGCTGGGCGCCGGCCGAGGTTGCGGCCTACAGCCTGCGGCGGCTGGTGGGCGACATGGCCGAGCTGATTGCCCCGCTGGGCCGAAAGGTGACCCTGGTTGGCCATGATTGGGGGGCGTCGGTGGCCTATGGGCTGGCGATCCAGCGGCCCGATCTGGTCGCACGCCTGGTGATCATGAACGGGGTGCATCCGATCCCCTTTCAGCGCGCGCTTGCCGCCGGCGGGGCGCAGAGTGCGGCCTCTCAATACATCCACGCGCTGCGCGCGCCGGGGGTTGAGACACGGCTTGCCGAGGATGGCCATGCGCGGATCCTGCGGGCGTTTTCGGCCGATATGGATATGAGCTGGCTGACGCCCGAGCGGCTGGCGGCCTATCGCGCCGAATGGTCCCGGCCCGACCGGCTGACCGGCATGGTCAACTGGTATCGCGCCTCGCCCCTGGTGATCGCCGCGCCCGGCCGGCCGCTGCCGCCCGCGCAGATCCCCGCGCTGGATGCCGAGGCGCTGCGGGTGCGGGTGCCGCATCTTCTGATCTGGGGCGCCGACGACACCGCGCTCTTGCCCGAGACAACCGCCGGTCTGGAGGATCTCTGCGACGATCTCACCCGGCTGGAGATCCCCGGCACCGATCACTGGCTGCATCATCAAAAGCCCGACAGGGTGGCCGCGGCGATTGCCGAGTTTGCGGCGGCGGGGTGAGCGCACACCCGGCGAATGCGCGGGCTGCGGGGCCGGGATTTGAGTATTTGGGCCAAGAAGAAGATGCGGCGGGGTGCCCATCGGCATCCACAATATATTGAGGGTTGAGCTGTGAAGTGATCTAACGGAGGGAGAGCAGAAAGGCGCAGGATGGCAGGCGAATCGCAGGCAACGGATCTTTTCGAGACCGCAAGCGGCCCGGAGAGCTACAGCGCCGCCGACATTGAGGTGCTGGAGGGGCTGGAGCCGGTGCGCAAGCGGCCCGGCATGTATATCGGCGGCACCGATGAGCGGGCGCTGCACCATCTGGTGGCCGAGATCCTCGACAATGCGATGGATGAGGCGGTGGCAGGCCATGCCAGCCGCATCGAGATGGAGCTGCATGCAGACGGGTCGGTGACCGTGCGCGACAATGGCCGCGGCATTCCCGTCGATCCGCACCCGAAATTCCCCGACCGCTCGGCGCTGGAGGTGATCCTGTGCACGCTGCATGCGGGCGGCAAGTTTTCGGGCAAGGCCTATCAGACCTCGGGCGGGCTGCACGGGGTCGGCGCCTCGGTCGTCAATGCGCTCTCGTCGGAGATGGCCGTGGAGGTCGCGCGCGAAAAGACGCTCTGGCGTCAGGTCTTTTCGCGGGGCATCCCGCAGGGCGGGCTGGCGCGGATCGGCCCGGCCCCGAACCGTCGCGGCACGACCATCACTTTTTTGCCCGATGCCGAGATCTTTGGGGCAGCGGCCCGGCTGAAGCCCGCGCGGATGATGAAGATGGCGCGGTCCAAGGCCTATCTCTTTTCAGGGGTCGAGATCCGCTGGCGCTGCGACCCTGGTTTGCTGGCCGAGAAGGACGACACCCCGGCCGAGGCGGTGTTCCATTTTCCCGGCGGGCTGGCCGATTACCTCGCCGAAAGCCTGGCCGGGGCGGCCACCTGCACCGAGGCGCCCTTTGCCGGCAAGGTCGGCTTTGCGGAAAAATTCGGCGACGGCACCCCGGGCTCGGTCGAATGGGCGATCCAGTGGACGCCGAACACCGACGGGTTCGTCTCCTCCTATTGCAACACCGTGCCCACGCCGCAGGGCGGCACCCATGAAAGCGGGTTCTGGGCCGCGATCCTGCGCGGCATTCGCGACCATGGCGCGCGGGTGGGGCTGCGCAAGGCCGAGGCGATCAGCCGCGACGATCTTGCCGGCGGGGCCTGCGCGATGATCTCGGTCTTCATCCGCGAGCCGGAATTCGTGGGCCAGACCAAGGACCGGCTGGCCACGCAGGACGCGCAAAGGCTGGTCGAACAGGCGGTGCGCGACCGGTTCGACAATTGGCTGGCCGGCGATCCCAAGGCGGCGGGGGCGATCCTCGACTATCTGGTGCTGCGCGCCGAAGAGCGGCTGGCGCGGCGGGCCGAACGCGAGACGGCGCGCAAATCGGCAACCAAGAAGCTGCGCCTGCCGGGCAAGCTCGCCGATTGCACCCGGGCCGCGCGCGACGGCACCGAGATTTTTCTGGTCGAGGGCGACAGCGCCGGCGGCTCGGCCAAACAGGCGCGCGACCGGGCGACCCAGGCGCTGCTGCCGTTGCGTGGCAAGATCCTCAATGTGCTGGGCGCGGCCTCGGCCAAGATGGCCCAGAACCAGGAGATCTCGGATCTGTGCCTGGCGCTGGGCGTGCAGCCCGGCTCGAAATTCGTGCTCGATGATCTGCGCTATGAGCGGGTGATCATCATGACCGATGCCGATATCGACGGGGCGCATATCGCGGCCCTGCTGATGACGTTTTTCTTCACCCAGATGCGCCCCTTGGTCGATGCCGGGCATCTTTACCTCGCCTGCCCGCCGCTTTTTCGCCTGACCCAGGGCGCGCAGCGGGTCTATTGCCTGGATGAGGCCGAGCGGGACGCGTGGCTGGAAAAAGGGCTGGGCGGGAGCGGCAAGATCGATGTGAGCCGCTTTAAGGGGCTGGGCGAGATGGATGCCAAGGACCTTAAGGAAACCACCATGACGCCCGCGACCCGCAAGCTGATCCGGGTGTCGATCGATGAGGATGAGGAGGGCGAGACCGGCGGGCTGGTCGAGCGGCTGATGGGCAAAAAGGCCGAGCTGCGCTTTGCCTATATCACCGAAAACGCCCGTTTCGTGGATGAGCTCGACCTCTGACGCCGGCCATAGCGGCGTGGCCCTTTTTCCCCGCGTCGGGCATGCGACTATCGCCCGCCTGTCCTAGACGGCCCAGCCCGGCAGGCTCAGACCCGTTTCGGCGCGAAACCGGGCGGCATCCTCGGCCAGGGCCTCGGCCGCCTGGGCCAGCACGGCCTCGGGCAGGGCCGGCACCGGGCGCACCGGACCCCGCGCCAAAAGCCTGCGTGCCGCGTTGCGCATCTGCCGGCCGACCAGCGCGTCGAGCCGCCGGGCGCTGCGGCTGCGCCAGAGCCGCTGAATCGAGGCCGGCACCCGCGCGACCGAGGCCGCCTCGTTGCGCGTGGCGGGCAGGGCCACCGGCACCGGGTCAAGCCCCAGATGCGCAAAGATCCGCTGCATCTGCGCCTGGGGATCGGCGATCAGGGCCTCAAAACCGACCGTCAGCAGGGCCTCGGCCGGATAGGCCGCGCGCCACGGCGCCAGACGCGCCCAATAGCGGCTGGTCTCCAGCATGTGTTGGCCTTCGGGGGATGACAGAAGCGCGTCGGGCGGCACCTGCATGTTGCCCGTCGCCCAGGCATGCCGGTAATGGGCGGCAAACCGCGCCACCGGGTCGCGCGCCAGAAAGAGGATCCGCGCCCGGGGCAGCGCCGCCGACGCCCGGGCCGCCGTGCCGGGAAAGATATCGTCCTTGGCATAGTTCGGCGACACCTCGCCGCGGCAGGGCGCCGCGGGAAACTGCGCGAGATACCAGCGCAGACCCAGCGACAGGTTCTTCTCGGCGATGAAGAAATCGGTCTCCTTCATCCGCGACATGCCGATCCGGGGATGTTGCGAGAGCATGTGGTAAAGCGCCGTCGTGCCGGCCTTCATCGCCCCGATCACCAGAAATTCCGGCCCGACAAATTCAGGCCCTGCCTTGCCCGGCACCTGCGAACCCGAAGCTGTGCCGTCGCGCGGCGCGGCGCGGCGCGACATGCCGGGTCTACTCCGCCGCCTGCGCGACCGCGGCGCGAAAGCTCGCCCAGGGCAAGGCATCGCGCCCGATCAGCCGGGCCAGCGGCGCCATCTGCGGCGCGAAAATCTCGGTCAGCCGCGCCCGCGTCTCGGCGCGCATCGGCGGGATCTCGCCGCGCAGATCGATGGAATTGGCCCGCAACATCCCGGCAATGCCGGGCAGACGTTTGATGCGGATCAGCGTCTCCTCCAGCCCC
>JBCBKN010000137.1:0-10377 GCA_038521775.1 Pseudomonadota bacterium
GGGCGCAATGGTCCACCGAGACGCTTTCGGTATCAAGGCTGACTTCAGGCGTCTGCGGCACATCGTAAGGGTCGGAAATGCCCGTGAACTCCTTGATTTTCCCTTCGCGCGCCAGCTTGTAAAGCCCCTTGCGGTCGCGGCGTTCGCATTCTTCAATGCTGGTCGCGACATGGACCTCAACGAATGCCCCGTAGCTTTCGATGTCTTCGCGCACGGCCCGGCGGGTGGCCGCATAGGGGGCAATCGGTGCGCAGATCGCGATCCCACCGTTCTTGGTGATTTCCGACGCGACGTAGCCGATGCGGCGGATGTTCAAATCGCGGTGCTCTTTCGAAAAGCCAAGCTCTGACGACAGGTTCTTGCGCACGATGTCGCCGTCCAGAAGGGTCACGGGACGCCCCCCCATTTCCATCAGCTTGACCATCAGCGCATTGGCGATGGTTGATTTGCCCGAGCCCGAAAGCCCGGTGAAAAAGACGGTAAATCCTTGCTTGGCGCGGGGCGGACGGGTCTTGCGCAGCTCCTCGACCACATGCGGGAAGGAAAACCAGTCGGGGATGTCGAGCCCTTCGGCCAGGCGACGGCGCAGCTCGGTGCCCGAGATGTTGAGCACCGTCCAGTCTTTTTCCACCTCATCGGCGGGGAAATACTGTGCCTTTTCCTGCACATAGACCATGTGCTTGAAGGGCACCATCTCAATGCCGATCTCCCCGGCATGTTCTTTGAAGAGGTCCTGGGCGTCATAGGGCCCGTAGAAATCCTCCCCGGCGGAGTTCTTGCCCGGCCCGGCATGATCGCGCCCGACGATGAAATGCGTGCAGCCATGGTTGCGGCGGATCAGCCCGTGCCAGACCGCCTCGCGGGGCCCGGCCATGCGCATCGCCAGGTTCAAAAGGCTCAGATGGGTGGTCTGCATCGGGTATTGATCGAGCACCGCCTCATAGCAGCGCACCCGGGTGAAATGATCGATATCGCCGGGTTTGGTGAGGCCGACCACCGGGTGGATCATCAGGTTGGCCTGGGCCTCGCGCGCGGCACGGAAGGTCAGCTCCTGATGCGCACGATGCAGGGGGTTTCGGGTCTGAAACGCCACGATCCGCCGCCAGCCCATCTTGCGAAAGAACGCCCGCAGCTCATTGGGCGTGTCGCGCCGGGCGCGGAAATCGTAGTGCACCGGCTGCTGGATGCCGGTGATCGGCCCGCCCAGATAGACCGGACCGGCGGTGTTGTGCAGGTAATTGACCGCTGGATGCGCCAGATCATCGGCGCCAAAGACGCGCGCCGCCTCGCGCGGCTTGTCGGGGCTCCATTTGTCGCTCACCGACATGATCGCCAGGATCACCCCTTCCGGGTCGCGCAGCGCAATGTCCTGATCGGGCTCGATTTTATCGGCAAACGCCTCGGACACATCCAGCGTGATCGGCATCGGCCAGAGCGACCCGTCGGCCAGACGCATGCCCTCGACAACGCCTTCGTAATCGGCCCGGCTCAGAAAGCCCTTGAGCGGGTGAAAGCCGCCATTCATCAACAGCTCCAGATCGCAGACCTGACGCGGTGTGAGATCCCAGGACGGCAGCTCGGCAGCCTCCAGCTTCAGTTTCGCCGCGCTGTCATAGGACACGTAAAGCTCGGGGATCGGCTGGACATTCGGCGTTGTCATGCGCTCTCTCTTGATGGCGGCGCGCCCCGCTGGGCGCGGTGAGGGCCGGGTCGCAGGGTCGGTGTGAATTGACATTGACCGGCGGAATTTGGCGACGTTTCCTGCGATGCGCGCCTTGTGCCCAGTGTGGGGTGGAAAAACAATTGGTGGGCCGAAAAAACTTTGCCTCCGCGGCGAGAGGTCTCATGGCGCATGGCGCAAACGCAACAAGTGTTAACGCCGCTGGGGCCCGAATCTGGGTGATCCATGACGGGGTGCCCGGGCATGAGGCGCGCAGCCGCGGCGTGCTGGCGGCCCTCGCCCAGCTGGGACCGGTAGACCCGGTCTGGGTGCCGGGTGCGCTGCGCGGCAAGCTCGCTCGTGCGTTGATGATCGGCTGTGCCGCGATCGGGTCGCTGCCTCTTCGGCTGACGCTTTGGGCCCATGCGGCACGGCTGCCCGGTGGGTGGCCTGACGTGGCGCGGCCTGGCAGGGGGCGGCCTGATGGGGGGCGGCCTGATGAGGCGCGGCCCGACCTCGTGATCGGGGCCGGCGGGCGCACCCAGTTCCTCACCTTGGCGCTGGCATTGCAATTCGGTGTCCCCTCGGTCTTTGCCGGGCTGCCGCGGCATCTGGACGGGCAGCGCTTTTCGGCCGTGATCGCGCCCTATCCGGTGCCCGGGCTGCCCAATTTGATCGAGCTTGAGATGCCGCTTTCCGAGGTGAACCCCGAGGCCGCCACCCGTGCCGGCGCGGTGTTGCGTGCCGAGGCCGGGGCCGCGCCGGTCTGGACGGTGCTGGTCGGGGGGGATGGCGGCGGCTATCGTTATGGCGAGGCCGAATGGGCGGCGATGGCCGGCTGGCTTGCGGCCCAGGCCGCCGCGGCGGGCGCGCGTCTTTGCCTGGCCACCTCGCGCCGGACCGGTAGGGCGGCCGAGGCGCGGTTGCGCACGAAATTGCCAGCATCCGGTTTTCTGGCGCGCAAGATCTGGGGCGAGGGTGCGCGGGGCGGGCTGCTGCCCCTGATGGGGGCCGCCGATCTGATCATCACAACCGCTGACAGTGCCACAATGATCGGCGAGGCGGTCGCCACAGGGCGCCCCGTGCTGGTGCTGGAGCCTGCCTCATCCCGGCCCGCGCCGCGCCATCTGCAGGTGCTGTCGGGGCTCGCGGCCCGCGGGCGGATCGGGCGGCTTGCCCTGGCAGAGCTTCCCGAAACCATTGCGACCGCGCATCTTCGGCCCATCGCACAGTCGCCGCTCGATGTGCTGGCCGAGGCCCTGGCGCCAGTGGTGGGCCAGTCGGTTGCGGCCAGGGCAGAACCGCCCTTGCCCGAGACCGGCGCCATGTGATCAATCTGAGGCCAGACCGCGCCGGGAGGACAGGAATGCGCGGCACTGCCTGAGGAGATTTGATGGCCAACCCGCTTTATGATTGCCTGTTTGCCGCCCATGCCGGCCGGGACGCGGCGTTCCTGCACCTGCCGGGGGGTAAGACGCTGAGCTATGCCGCGTTTCTGGCCCAGGCGGCACAACTCTCCCATACCCTGCGCAGCCAGGGGCTTCGTCCGGGCGATCGGCTGGCCGCTCAGGTCGAAAAATCCCATCACGCGCTGGCGCTTTATGCGGCCTGTGTCGAGGCCGGGGTGGTCTTTCTGCCGCTCAACACCGCCTATACCGGGGCAGAGCTTGGGTATTTTCTGACCGACAGCGCGGCTGGGCTTTTTGTGTGCGACCCGGGTCGTGCCGAGGCGCTGGCCGGCCCGGCGCAGGCCGCGGGCGTGCCTGTTGCCACGCTGGGCACCGATGGCTCAGGCAGCCTGAGCGATCTGGCGCAGCGCGCGCCCGCCGATCCCGCGCCGGCGGAACGCTCCGAAAACGATCTGGCCGCCCTTCTTTACACCTCCGGCACCACGGGGCGCTCGAAAGGCGCGATGCTCACGCAGGGCAACCTGCTCTCCAATGCCGAAACGCTGGCCGAGATCTGGCGTTTTTCCAGGGAGGATGTGCTGCTGCACGCGCTGCCGATCTTTCACACCCATGGGCTGTTTGTGGCCACGAATGTCACGCTGGCCGCGGGCGGGTCGATGATCTTCCAGCCCAAATTCGACCCCGACGCGGTGTTTGCGGCCCTGCCGCAGGCCAGCGCCATGATGGGGGTGCCCACCTTCTACACCCGGCTGCTGGCCGATGCGCGGCTGACCCGCGACGTGGCCGCCCATATGCGCCTGTTCGTCTCGGGCTCCGCCCCGCTCTTGGCCGAAACCCATGCGGCCTTCGAGGCCCGCACCGGCCATGCGATCCTGGAGCGCTATGGGATGACCGAAACCAATATGAACAGCTCCAACCCCTATGACGGCCCACGCCGGGCCGGCACGGTCGGCCAGCCACTTCCTGGGGTCGAGATCCGCATCACCGATCCGGCCAGCGGTGCTGCCGTGCCACCGGGCGAGACCGGCGCGATTGAGGTGCGCGGCCCGAATGTGTTTTCGGGCTATTGGCGCATGCCAGAGAAAACCGCGCAGGAGCTGCGGCCCGACGGGTTCTTCCTCACCGGCGATCTGGGATGCGTCGACGCGCAGGGCTATCTGCAGATCGTCGGGCGCAGCAAGGATCTGATCATTTCGGGCGGCTACAACATCTATCCCAAAGAGATCGAGCTGTTGCTCGATGCGCAGCCCGGCGTCCTGGAAACTGCCGTGATCGGCGTGCCGCATCCCGATTTTGGCGAAACGCCGGTGGCGCTGATCGTTGCAAAGGCAGATGCGCAGCCGGATCTTGAGGCGCTGGGACAGGCTGTCGCAACCTCGCTTGCGCGTTTCAAACAGCCCCGGCGCATGATCCTGGTCGATGCCTTGCCGCGCAATGTGATGGGCAAGGTGCAAAAGAACGTCCTGCGCGATGCGCATGCGGGGCTGTTTCAGCCCTGATCCGCCGCCGAGCTGGGTTTTGCCGCGCCGGGTTTTGTCGGGACGGGTTTTGCCGGGACGGCGAAGGGATCTGCACCCGTCGCGAAAAGGGCGCCCGCCTCACGCTGGGCGGCCGCGGCCTGGGCAACCACCGCGGCGATCTCGGCCAATTGCGGTGCCAGAGGGGTCGTGCGGCGCCAGACCATGCCGATGGTGCGCGTGGGCTCGGGCACCGGAAACCGGTCGATCGACACATCGGCCGAGCGCGTCTCCACCGCCACCGCCATTTGCGGGATCAGCGTCACGCCCAGCCCCGCCCCAACCATCTGTACCAATGTCGAGAGCGAACTGCCATCGAGCCCGTCGCGGGGCAGGGCCGAGGTCATGCCGCAATAGGCAAGCGCCTGGTCGCGAAAGCAATGCCCCTCTTCGAGCAAGAGCAGCCGCTGACCGCGCAGATCCGCGGCCGACGGCACGGGCGTCTGCGCCGCCGGCCCCGGGCGGACCAGCACGAAGCGCTCGGTGAAAAGGGCGGTTTCGGCCAGCCCGGGTTCGGAGACGGGCAGGGCGAGGATCGCGGTGTCAATCCGCCCGTCATGCAGCTCCTGGATCAGCCGGGGGGTCAGCGTCTCGCGCACATGAAGGTCGAGCCCGCGATGCTGGGCGGCCAGGGCCGAGACCACGCTGGGCAAGAGATAGGGTGCAACGGTGGGGATCACCCCGACCCGCAGCCGCCCCACCAGCCGGTCGCGCGCGGCCCGGGCCAGATCGCCGATCTCGTCGACGGCGCAGAGGATCTCGCGCGCGCGGGCCGCGACCTCCTCGCCCAGTGCCGTCAGGCGCACCTGCCGGGCACCCCGCTCGAAGAGCGCCACGCCCAGGCTTTCCTCCAGCTCCTTGATCTGCACTGAAAGCGCCGGCTGAGAGACCGCGCAGGCCGAGGCCGCACGACCGAAATGGCCATGTTCGGCAAGCGCGCCGACATAGCGAAGCTGGCGGAGGGTGAGGTTTGTCATAACTCCACCTTATCGAAGCAATCAAGAAATTCAACTTAATCCAATGGGCGCTTGCTGCTAGAACGCCGTTGTGGGGGGCAGCTAAAAGCCCCCTCCCGCATCTGGATTTGGAGAGAGAGATGGACGGAGCCGACGGCGAGGGCGCATGCCCGGTGACGGGTGCCAAAAGCAACCAAGCTGCCATGGGCAGCACGGCCAATCAGCGCTGGTGGCCCAATCAGCTGAACCTGAGGATCTTGCACCAGCATTCGCCCAAGGCCGACCCGATGGGCGAGGCGTTCGACTATGCCGAGGCGTTCAAGGGCCTCGACCTTGAGGCGGTGCGCGCCGATCTCACCGCGCTGATGACCGACAGCCAGCCCTGGTGGCCGGCCGATTACGGCCATTACGGCCCGTTCTTCATCCGCATGGCCTGGCACAGCGCGGGCACCTACCGCATCTATGACGGGCGCGGCGGGGCAGGCTCGGGCACGCAGCGCTTTGCGCCGCTCAACTCCTGGCCCGACAATGGCAATCTCGATAAGGCACGCCGGCTGCTCTGGCCGATCAAGCGGAAATACGGCGCTGCGCTCTCCTGGGCCGATCTGATGATCCTGGCCGGGAATGTCGCGCTCGACACGATGGGCTTTAAGACCTTCGGCTTTGCCGGCGGACGCGCCGATGTGTGGGAGCCTGAGGAGGACATTTTTTGGGGGGCCGAGACCGAATGGCTCGCCACCTCCGACAATGAAAACAGCCGCTATTCGGGCACCCGCGACGTCAAAAGCGCCGATGCCGATGCGGGCAAGCTGGAAGACCCGCTGGGCGCGGTGATGATGGGCCTGATCTATGTGAACCCGCAGGGGCCCGACGCGGTGCCCGACCCGCAGGGCTCGGCCCATGACATCCGCGTCACCTTCGCGCGCATGGCGATGAACGATGAGGAAACCGTCGCGCTGGTTGCGGGCGGGCACACCTTCGGCAAGGCCCATGGCGCGGGGGCGGAATCGCATGTCGGGCCGGAGCCCGAGGGCGCGCCGCTGGAGGCGATGGGCACGGGCTGGCTGTCGAACTATGCCTCGGGCCATGGCAAGGACACCATCACCAGCGGCATCGAGGGGCCCTGGACGGCGAACCCCACCAAATGGGATATGGGCTATTTCGACGTGCTCTTCGGCTATGAGTGGGAGGTGACCAAAAGCCCCGCCGGCGCCTGGCAGTGGCAGGCAAAAGCGCTCAAGCCCGAGGATCATGCACCGCAGGTCGACGGGTCGGGCGAGACGGTCGGGCTGATGATGACCACGGCCGATATGGCGATGCGGACCGACCCGTCCTATGCCAAGATCTCGCGCCAGTTCCACGCCGACCCCGCGGCGTTTGCCGATGCCTTCGCCCGCGCCTGGTTCAAGCTCACCCATCGCGATATGGGCCCCAAACCGCGCTATCTCGGCGCGCTGGTGCCGGATGAGGAGCTGATCTGGCAGGACCCTGTGCCCGCGGTCGACGCGCCGCTGGTCACGGATGCCGATATCGCGGCGCTGAAGGCCAGTCTGCTCGACAGCGGTCTGAGCGTGGCCCAGCTGGTGCGCACCGCCTGGGCCTCGGCGGCGACCTTCCGCGGCACCGACAAGCGCGGCGGGGCGAACGGGGCGCGGCTGCGTCTCGCGCCGCAATCGGGCTGGGAGGTGAACGACCCGGCCGAGCTCGGCGGCATCCTGCAAACGCTTGAGGGGGTCCAGGCTGCGTTCAACGCGAAAGGTGCGGCGCAAGTCTCGATGGCCGATCTGATCGTGCTGGGCGGGGTTGCGGCGGTCGAGGCCGCGGCCAAGGCGGCCGGGCATGACGTCACCGTGCCCTTCACCCCGGGGCGCACCGATGCCAGCGCCGCCCAGACCGACGCCGACAGCTTTGCGGTGCTTGAGCCCAAGGCCGACGGGTTTCGCAACTATCTGCAGCCCGGGCTGGTGCGTGCGCCGGCCGAGCTGATGGTCGAGAAGGCCAATCTGCTCACCCTCTCGGCGCCGGAAATGACCGTGCTTGTGGGCGGGATGCGCGTGCTGGGTGCGAATGCCGGCGGGGCGACCCATGGCGTGCTGACCGACAAGCCGGGCAGCCTGAGCACCGATTTCTTCGTGAACATCCTCGATATGAGCACGGAATGGGTGCCGG
Source organism: Pseudomonadota bacterium (assembly GCA_038521775.1). Lineage (GTDB taxonomy): Bacteria > Pseudomonadota > Alphaproteobacteria > Rhodobacterales > Rhodobacteraceae > J013. The sequence goes on from JBCBKN010000137.1 coordinate 7,712, forward strand.
CCGAGGGTGGCACCTTCGAGGGGCGCGACCGGGCCACGGGCGATGTGAAATGGACCGGCACGGATGTCGACCTGGTCTTCGGCTCGAACTCGCAGCTGCGCGCGCTGTCCGAGGTCTATGCCTGTGCCGATGCCGGGGCCAAGTTCGTGGCCGATTTCGTGGCGGCCTGGACCAAGGTGATGATGCTCGACCGCTATGACCTGTCCTGATCTGCGGGCTCTGCCATAGGAATGGGGGCCGCGTGGGCGGCCCCCTTTTTTTGTGCCTGTCGGCGCTCAGTCGTCTTTGACGGTGAGGGTTTTTGGCGCCGGGTCGGCCGGCTCGGAGGCGGCGAGCAGCCCGGCCATGCCGTCCTGCATGCTGATGCCCACCTCCTCGCCGAGCTTTTTGAGCGCGGGCAGCTGCACGGCCATTGAGGCTATGGCATCGACGGCCTGGGTGACCGGGCTGCCCGTGGCGGCGGGTGCGGCGCCGGGGGTTCCGGGGGTCAGCCCGCTCACCTGATGGATCTTGATCGAATCGATCTTTTCGGCCGGCTTGACCATCTGCGCCACGATCCCCGGCATCGCCTCGATCTGGGCCAGCTTGATCTTCATCGCCGCGATCTCCTCGCTGATCGCATTCTCGGCATCGACCAGGGCGCGGGTGCCCTCGGCCTCGGCCAGCTTGTCGGTGCGCTTGGCCTCGGCGCGGATCGAGAGCGCATCCGCCTCGGCCTGGGCCTCCTCGCGCACCGCCGCGGCGCGGTCGCTCGCCGCCTCCCGCTCGGCCGCCGCTGCCAGCCGCAGCCGGGTTGCTTCGCGCTCGGCCTCACGCTCGGCCTCGATGAGGGCGATGCGCTTCACACGCTCGGCCTCGGCCAGCTTGCGGTTGGTCTCGATCGTCTCCAGCGCCTTGACCGCTTCGGCCCGCGCGGCATCGGCCGAGGCCCGGGCACGGCTCTCCTCCTCGGATTTCTGGGCAATGACGATCTGACGCTCCTGATCGGCGACCTCGATCTGCCGCTCCTTGGAGATCTCGGCGGCCCGGATCGCCTCCTCCCGCGAGATCTCAGCCGAGCGGATCTCACGCTCCTTGGCGATGCGCGCCTCTTCCGATGCACGCTCGGCCTCGGCCTGGCGCTGGGCAATCTCGGCCTCCTGCGCGGCACGCAGGGTCGCGATCTCCTGGGCCTGGGCGATCTTGGCCTCCTCCTCATCGCGGTCGATCTGCAGCTTGCGCTTGGCCGCCTCCATCGCCGCCTGACGCACGGCAGTGTCGGCATCGGCATCGATCTGGGCGCGCTTCTTCTTGCTCTCGGCAATCACCTCGGCGAGCTGGCGCATGCCGACCGCGTTGAAGGCGTTGTTCTCGTCAAGGCTCTCGAACGGCGTCTGGTCGAGCGCGGTGAGCGACACCGATTCCAGCTCCAGCCCGTTTTTCAACAGATCCTCCGAGACCGTGCTCTGCACCTCCTGCACGAAGTCCGAGCGGTTCTCATGCAGCTGATCCATCGTCATCCGCGCGGCCACGGCGCGCAGCCCGTCGATGAGCTTGCCCTCGATCATCTCGCGCAGCTGGTCGACGAAATAGGTCCGGTCGCCCAGGGTCTGGGCCGCGCGGGCAATTCCATCCTCGGTGGCATTGACCGAGACGTAGAACTCCACGCCGACATCGACGCGCATCCGGTCCTTGGTGATCAGCGCGCCCTCACCGGTGCGGCTGACCTCCAGGCGCAGGGTCTTCATGTTCACGCGACTGATCTCATGGAGAAGCGGGATCACGATCGTGCCGCCATCCATGATCACCCGCCGCCCGCCGGCGCCGGTCTTGACCAGGCTCTCCTCGCGGGTGGCCTTTCGATAAAGCCGGGCCATGACTAGCCCGACAAAGAACAGAAAGCCAAGGATGATCACAATCGGGGCGACGATTGCCATTAGGGATGAAAACATGTGAGGTCTCCTTTCACGCTTGGTTTATTTTCAGTTGGCGAGCCGTATGGCGCGCAGATCTCCGCCTTTCAGCCGCACGATCGCAACCGCGCTGCCCTCGGTGATGGCCTCGTCATCGCGCAGCGGCTCGACCATCACGAAATGCATATTGCCATTGGCATCGGTAAAGCGGGCCTGGGCCGGTTTGCCGCGTCGCGCGGTGCCGACGGTGATGACACCGCGGCGGTTGTGATAGGCCCGGCGGGCGATGGCCGAGCTTTCGTGACGCGGCATGATCCGCCCGATCAGCCGCGCGACACGCCCGCCCAGGATCAGGCCGGGCACCAGGCAGAGCAGGGCCGCCAGGCCGCCCGGCAGCGTTGCACCCGTCAGGGCGACGACGGCCATTTGCACCGCATAGCCGGTAAGCCCGAAGGCCGTGAGCGTGCCGGCCAGCCAGATGGAGAAGGGCACACGGCCGATGCCGAGCCAGGACAGAGCGCCGGCCAAGGCCCCCGCTTGGGTGGCCGGGGCGCCGGGCGAACCGGCATTGGGCTCGGCGCTGCCGAGATCCGGCTCTGCCCCGGCATCGAACGCCGTCTCGACATCAAGGGCAGCGTCGATCTCTGCGGACACAGCCGCGTCCATATCAAGCTCAGCGCCCGTGGCATCGGCATCCAGCGCCGGACCCTCGTCTCCGATCAGCGTGAGGCCCAGCGCCAGCAGCACCAGCTCCAGGATCAGCAGCCCCAACAC
>JBCBKN010000138.1:0-10328 GCA_038521775.1 Pseudomonadota bacterium
CCATTTGACTATCGCTTAAAACCGGCGGCAGATTGCCCCTTCAAAAAAGCGCCGACTGAAAATATTCTTGCCAAAGATGAAAAAATTCTTGGCGCGCTACACCAGGCTGGCGCTGCCAGATGCACCGGCCCCCCCCCCCACCGGCCCCCTGGCCGCCCCCGGCTGCGACCTGTCGAAGCAATGCCGACCAATGGGCCATGTCGCGGCAAGAAAGCACTTGAGCGGCGGCGCCCGTTTTGGCCAAATCCTCGGGGGGGGGCAGTGTCACGGGCGAGGTGTCTTCATGGCGATCATCGACGGAACCGCGGGAAACGACACGCTGAGCGGCGTGTCCATCGACAGCGACATTCTCCGCGGCCTGGGCGGAAATGATACCTACGAGTGGTTCTATGACGACCGCTTTCGGTTCATCGGCGGCGGGCAGGGTATCAAGTTCTACACCGAAGACTCGGTCGTGGAATCCGCGAATGCCGGCATTGATACGGTCGCGCTGCACAACCGATCCGACATTGGCAAGACCACCTACACCCTGCCGGCCAATGTCGAAAACGCCTATGGCAATTCCTCGGATGCCTGGATCCTGAACGGCAACACGCTGCCGAACCGCCTGACGGGCGAAGACCGCAATGACGATATCGACGGCCGCGACGGCAATGATGTGATCGACGGGCGCGGCGGCAATGACAGCCTGCTGGGCGGCATCGGCCTTGACCGCATCTTTGGCGGGGCCGGGGCCGACACCATGAATGGCGGGCAGGGGTCGGATTCCCTCTTTGGCGGGGCCGGGCGCGATCTTGCGGTGTTCGACGCACCTACCGGGGTGCGGGTCGACCTTCTGGTCACAGGCGCCCAGAACACCGGCGCCGGGCTCGACCTCGTGCGCTTGGTCGAGGATCTGCGCAGCGGCACCGGGCATGACCGGCTTTTGGGCGACAATGGCGCCAACAGTCTTGATGGCAGCGCCGGCAATGACAGCCTGTTTGGGCGGGGCGGCAATGATGTTCTGATCGGCGGGGCCGGCAACGACCTGATGCTGGGCGGCAGCGGTGTCGACACGGCGCTCTTTTCAGGCACCGGCGCGACCCGGCTCGATCTTGCGCTGGCAACCCAGCAGAACACGCTCCATGGCATCGACATTCTGCGCGAGATCGAGAACGTCATCACCGGGGCCGGCAATGACCTGATCCGCGGCAATGACGCGGCCAACCGCATCACGGGTGCTGCGGGCAACGACATTCTGATCGGGCGCGCGGGCAATGACACGCTCACGGGCGATGCGGGGCGCGACCGGCTGGTCGGCGATGACGGCCGCGATCTTATGTTTGGCGGCGATGGCGCGGATGTGCTGAACGGGGGGACCGAGACCGACACCCTGATCGGCGGGGCCGGCTCAGACCTGCTTTTTGCCGGGGCGGGGGATGATGTGCTGTCCGGCGGCGCGGATGCCGACACCATGATCGGCAGCGGCGGCAATGACCGCTTTCTTGCCGATGGCGCCGATCTGATGCGCGGCGATGCCGGCAATGACAGCTTCGTGCTGACCGCTGACGCTGCCATCGCGCGCGGCGGGGCTGGGCGCGATGTTTTCCTCGTCGATGCGGGATTTCAGGGTGCGCAGCTTTCCGGCGGGGCCGAGCGCGACAGCTTCATATTCCGAAGATTTCAGCCCAAAACCGACGCGTTCAGCGGTGCCGACACCATCACCGACTATCAGCGCGGGCTCAATGAGGTCATTGATCTTTCGGCGATCGACCCCGACCCGGTGCAGGCCGGCGATCAGGACTTTGTCTTCACCGCTGTCGAGAATGTCGATTTTCAGATCATCACCAATGTCTTTGGCGCGGTGACGGACATCAACGCAACCTTCCTGCAGGAAGGCGACTCGATTGCCCTGCGCGCGGTCGAGGAGAACTCGATCCTCATGCTCGACACCAATGGCGATCGTGAGGTCGATGCCACGATCCTCTTTCTCAACCACACCGGCTCCATTCTGGTCGAGCTCTAGCCGGGCGAACTGAAACCGGCGGAGGAGGCGCGCCGGCCCCAAGGGTTTCGATGCGCAAGAGGGCCTCTCTGCCAGGCCCTGCCATTCGTGCGACAACCGGTTGCGCGCAGCGCTCACGTCGTGCCGTCCGCAGCGCCAGAAGAACCTTCGCGCGAAGTGTTGCAAACCCAAACAAAGCCGGATGATGAGGGAGTTCTGCCGCAGTTAAGTTCACGCCGGCAGCACTGTCATCAATCTGTCTTTTTCCAAAAAATCCAAAGATTTCTTGCAGGTTCTGCCGAATAATTGGCAGTTCGGCCGGACACGCGCCGTTGAATTTGTAAAATTTGCGTCGCGATGGCGTCATCGATTTGTTGTCGATCGCGAAAATTGTGCCGGCAACCAATCCAAAAGGAGGACAGGATGCCGTCGCTCACACGCCGTGATTTTCTCACCCACGTCTCTGCCGGGGCCACCGTCTTTGGGCTCAGCCATCTGCTCGACCCCAGCAAAGCGCTGGCGGTCACCACCGATATGGTGGCCGATATGCTGGCGGGGCAGGAGCCCAAGCAGGGCGGCGTCCTTACCTATGGTCAGACCTATCCGAACTGGGCGCTGGGCCAGTCGAACCGGGGCGAGCACCCGTATTTCTGGCTCGATCTGCTCACCCGCTCCTGCTGGAACCAGCTCACCTGGGTGGATGAGGATCTGAACGTCCAGCTTGAGCTGGCGACCTCGCTGACCCCGAATGACGACCTTACGGTGTGGGATTGCACGCTGCGCGAAGGCGTGATGTTCCATGACGGCACCGAGATGACCGCCGATGACGTGGTCAGCTCGACCCAGTTTCACATGCTGGGCGGTGTGGGCCTGGTGCGCGCAACCATCGAGCGGGTGGAAAAGACCGGCCCCTATTCGGTGCGCTTCTTCCTCACCGCGGCGAATGCCGAATTCCCCTACAGCTTTGCGGAGTACCGCGCCTGCATCTTCAAGGCCGGCGATCCCGAGACGATCGGATTTGACGGCATCGGCACGGGCCCGTTCAAGCTGGTGGAGATCGACAATGCCCGCCAGTTCCGCGCCGTGCGCCACGAGAATTACTGGATGGAGAACGGCCCCTATCTCGATGAGCTGCAGGGGGTGATTGCGCTTGGCAACAGTGCGATCAACGGCTTTCGCGCCGGCCAGTTCAATGCGGTGTGGAACATCGACCCGGGCCAGATCGACCAGTATGAGGCGGCGGGGGCCGAGATCCACGCCTCGGCCGCGGGCGATCAGTTCTGGCTGGTCATGCCGAAAAACCTCAACTTCCCCTGGAACGATGTGCGCATCCGCAAGGCGATGAGCCTGGCTATCGACCGCCCGGCGATCAACCGCATCGTTTATGGCGACCCCGAGGGCTGGACCGGCAATGACACGCATATGACCGGGGTGAACAAGGAGTTCCTGCCCCGCACGGTGGAGCGCGATGTCGACCAGGCCAAGGCGCTGCTTGCCGAGGCGGGCTTTGGCGATGGCGTGACCCTGCCGGCGATGGTCTTCTGCCCCTCCTTCCCGGAAGAGCCGCGGATCTATCCGATCGTCACCGAGAGCCTGGCCGAGGTGGGCATCCAGCTGGAGTTCCAGGAGCGGCCCTGCGACGGCTTCAACCCCTTCGTGAACGCGGTGAACCAGCCCATCGGCCGGCCGCGGCGCAACCTGGTCGGCCCGCGCAACCCCTTCATCAACCTCTCGAGGCTGTCGGTGCGCAATGCCGCCGAGCCGGGCGGCTGGGAAGGCGAGGGCTCGGAGAAGTTCAACGCGCTGATCCTGGAGGCGGTCGGCACCGCCGATGAGGCCAAGCGCACCGAGCTTTACCACGAGGCCCAGAAGATCGCCCAGGACGAGGTCCCCGGCGTGATGCTGGGCGGGCGGCGCAACATGGTCGCCCATAAGCCCGAGGTGAAGAACGCGCGCAGCCACAGCCAGAACTGGTCCAGCCGCTTCGAATACATCTGGATCGACGGCTGATCCGAAGCCCCCGATCCCGGCGGCGTTGCCCCTTTTGGGGCGGCGCCCTTCCCCTAAGGAGGAAAGAGCCCATGGTGACCCGTCGTGATTTTCTGGTCGGTTCGGCCGCTGTAATCGGCTTTGGCGCCTTGCCGCGCCTCGGCCACGCCGCCAGCGTGGAGGATTTCGTCAACGGCCTGATGGAAGGCCAGACGCCCAAGACGGGCGGCACGCTCACCTATGGCAACCCGGTACCGAACTGGGCTTTGGGCCAGTCGGACCGTGGCGAGCACCCCTATTTCTTCATGGACATCCAGACCCGCGGCATTTGGAACGCGCTGACCTGGGTGGATGAAAACCTCGAAGTGCGCCCCGAACTGGCGGTGAGCTACGAGACCAATGAAGACGCCACCGTCTGGGAATATCAGCTCCGCGAAGGGGTGATGTTCCACAATGGCAAGGAGTTCACCTCCGAGGATGCCGTCGCCTCCTGCCGGCTGCACGCGCATCCCGAACTGGGCGGCGTGGGCTTCTTCAAGCAGTATATCGACCGCGTCGAGCCTAACGGCAAATATGGCGTGCGCTTCTTCCTCACTCGCCCGAACATCGAGTTTCCCTATGCCACCGCCGAGTACCGCGCGCAGATGCTGCCCGCGCTCGAGAACCTTGAGGATATGGGGTACGATGGGATCGGCACCGGCCCCTTCAAGCTGATCGAGATCGACAACAAGCGCCAGTTCCGTTCGGTCCGGCACGAAGACTATTGGATGCCTGGCCGGCCCTATCTTGACGAGCTGGTGGGCGTGCTTGCCCAGGGTCCCAACGCCATCAACGGCTTCCGGGCCGGGCAGTTCGATCTGATCCTGAACGCCGATCCCGGCCAGTTCGACCAGTTCCGCGATGCCGGCGGCGTGATTCAGACGGCCCCCTCGGGCGACCAGTTCTGGCTGGTGCTGCCCAAGAACCTCAACCTGCCCTGGAACGATGTGCGCGTGCGCAAGGCGATGAGCCTGGCCATCGACCGCAAGGCGGTCAACACCATCGTATATGCCGACCCTGAGGGCTGGACCGGCAACGACACCCATATGAACGGCGTGAACAAGGAGTTCCTGCCCCGCCCGGTCGAGCGTGATGTCGAAGAGGCCAAGCGGCTTTTGGCCGAGGCGGGTTACCCCAATGGCATCGAGCTGCCCGCGATCTTCTACTGCCCGACCTATCCCGAAGAGCCGCGGCTCTGGGCTGTGGTCGGCGAAAGCATGAAAGAGGCGGGCATCACGCTGCAATTCACCGAGCGTCCCTGCGACGGGTTCAACCCCTTCGTGAGCGCGGTGAACAAGCCCATCGGGCGTCCGCGGCGCAATCTGGTGGGCGCGCGGAACCCCAATATCAACCTCAGCCGGGCCTCGAACCTCAACGCGGCAGAGCCTGGTGGCTGGGCCGGAGAGGGCTTTGAGCGCTACAATGAGCTCCTTGCCGCGGCGGCCGCCGAGGTCGACGACACCGCGCGGTTGGAGATCTATCACGAGATGCAGCGCATCGCCCAAGACGAGGTGCCCGGCATCATGATCGGGGGCCGCCGCACGAACCTGGTGCACCGCGAGGGCATCCACAACCTGCGCCCCGCCACGCAGCTGTGGCAGAGCCCGCGTTACGAAACTGTCTGGAAAGACGCTTAACCTCGGCTTGGGGCGGTTTGCGCCGCCCCACAGGCCATAAAGGAGCGCATCATGATCCCGCTGAAAATCGGCGCCGCCCTGAACATCGACAACATCGCCCAGCATCGCGACTGGCTTTATGCCGATCAGCGCGATCTGGAGATCCAGGATTTCTATGCGCCCGAGGTCTATCGCGCCGGCTGGAAAGACACGGTCGACCGGGCCAAGGCCGCGATTGACGGGTTTGAGGGGCGGCTGGGCATCCACGGCCCGTTCTGGGGGCTCGACATTGCCAATCCCGACCCGGATGTGGCCGAGCTGGTCGGCCGGCGCATCGCCGATGGGGTGGAGGCGGCCGCGGCCCTGGGCGCGCAGCAAATGGTCGTCCACTCGCCCTTTGACAATTGGCACACGTTCAATCAGCACAACCCGCTTTTGGGCGGCGATTGGACCGCCAAGATCGCCGAGGATGTGAAGACGGTGCTGGCCCCGGCGCTGAAGCTGGGCGAGACCCATGGCGTGACGCTGGTCGTCGAGAACATCAAGGACATCACCCCGGTGATCCGCCGCCGCATGGTCGAGATCATCGACTCGCCCGCATTGGCGCTGTCCATTGATACTGGCCATGCGATGATTGCCGGCCGTGCCTCGGGCGCGCCGCCTGTCGACATCTATGTGCGCGATGCCGGCGATCGTTTGCGCCATGTCCATTTGCAGGATGGCGATGGCTATGCCGACCGGCATTGGGCGCCGGGCGATGGGCATATCGAATGGCTTGAGGTGTTTCACGCCCTGGCCGATTGCCAGAGCGCCCCGCATCTGGTGCTGGAGCTGCGCGATCATGCCGACATCCCCAAGGGCTTTGCGCATCTGCGCGAGATCGGGGCCGCCATATGATCGGCGGGGTTTGATGACCCGCCGGACGGTCCGATGAACCCGATCCTTGCCTTGGTTCTGCGCCGGCTGGCGCTGTCGGGGCTGATCCTGCTTTTGGTCTCGGGGCTGGTCTTTCTGGGCACCGAGATCCTGCCCGGCGACGCGCTCGATGCGACTATCCCGGCCGATGAGCTGATGTATTACACCGATGAGGACCTGGCGCGGATGCGTGCCGAGCTGGGTCTCGACCGCCCCGCGCTGGAGCGGTTCATCGGGGTGTTTTGGAACCTCATCACCTTCGATTTCGGGGTCAGCCTGCTGACGCAGGAGCCGGTGCTGCCTTCGATCTGGCATCCGATGATGAACTCGCTCCTCATGGCCTCGGTCGCGATCGTGCTCACCCCGCTGGTGGCCATTGCGCTGGGCATCTGGGCGGCGCTGAAGCCCGGCGGGCGCGCCGATGGGATGGTCTCGGGCGGCACGCTCTTTGCCTATTCGATGCCGGATTTTGTGGTCGGAAATGTCTTTATCATCGTCTTTGCGCTGCAGCTTGGGCTTGCCCCGGCGGTGCTGATGATCGCCGAAAGCGCGTCCTGGGACCAGATCCTGGCGGTCGCGGTGCTGCCGGTGGCCGCTCTGATCGTCTCGGGCGTGGCCTATCAGTTCCGCCTGTTGCGCGCGGGCATGGTCGAGGCGCTGGACAGCGAGTTTATCGAGCGCGCGCGGCTTTCCGGCGTGCCTAATTGGCGCCTGGTCGTCACCCATGCCCTGCCGGTGGCGCTGATCCCGATGCTGCATGGCACGGCGCAGTTCGTGGCCGGCGTCATCTCCGGCACGGTGGTCATCGAGGCGGTGTTCAAATTTCCCGGTCTGGGGGTGGAGCTGATCCGCGCGATCTCCCAGCGCGAGGTGCCCACCGTTCAGGCCATCGCCTTTGTTGCGGCCTTTGCGGTGATCCTGTCGAACCTTCTGGCCGATATCGGGATCCTGGCGCTCGACCCGCGGGTGCGAAGGAAATCCCATGGCTGAGGCCACGCTCGACGCGCCCCTGCGCGACAACCGGTTTCGCCGGGCGCTGGCCTCGCCGCTCACCGCGATCGGGCTGGCGCTGGTGGCCATTCATCTGTTTCTGGCCCTCTTTGCCCCGCTGATTGCCCCGTTCTCGATCAGCGCGATCTTCACCGATGGGCTGACCCCGCCCTCGGCCGAACATTGGCTGGGCACCGATCAGATCGGGCGCGACTATCTCTCGCGGCTGATGTCGGGCGGGCGCATCGCGCTATTGGTCTCTACAATCGGCGTGGTCGCGGCCATCCTGGTGGGCACGACGCTGGGGCTGATTGCGGGGTATTTCGGCGACTGGCTCGACGATGTGGTCATGCGGCTTACCGACACGCTGATGTCGGTGCCCGAGCTCTTGCTCATTGCCATTCTGGTGCTGACCTTCGGCAAAGATCTCTGGGCGCTCTCTCTGATCGTGGCCATCGTTTACATGCCCGGCGTGGTGCGGGTGGTGCGGGCCAAGACGATCACCATCGCCGCACTTGATTTCGTGCGCGCGGCCGAGCTTCGCGGCGAAACCCGCGTCTTCATCCTGGCCCGCGAAATCGCGCCCAATCTCACCGGGCTGCTGGCGGTGGAGCTTGCCATCCGCATCTCCTCGGCGATCCTGAAAATCAGCGCGCTGTCTTTTCTGGGGTTGGGCATCAGCCAGCCAACGCCCGATTGGGGGCTGATGGTGCAGGAGGCGATGGTGGTCGTTTTCACCGATCCCTGGTTCCTGATCCTGCCCTCGATCGCGCTCTCCTCGCTGATCATTGGGATCAATTTCACCGTCGACGGGCTGTCGCGCGCCTATGGCATCTCCTCGCTGGAGACCGGCTGATGGCGCATGTCACGGTTGAGGATCTGCGCATCACCTATCGCGGGCAGGGCGGGGCGGAGACCGTGGCTGTGGCCGGCGCCAGCTTTTCCCTCGAACGCGGCGCCGCGCTGGGGATCGTGGGCGAAAGCGGCTCGGGCAAATCGACCATCGCGCGGGCTTTGCTGGGCTTTGCGCGGCCCGGGGCGCGCTTTGCCGGGGGGCTCGTGCGGCTTGGCGAGACCTCGGTTCTTGAGCTGAGCCCCGCCGCGCTGCGGCTCTTTCGAGGCGGGCGCGCGGCAATGGTGCCGCAAAACCCGCTTTCCGCGCTCACCCCGCATATGACCGTGGGCGCGCAGCTGAGCGAGCTGGTACGTCAGCACAGCGATCTGCGCGGGGCGGCGGCCAAGGCGCGCGCGCTCGATCTGATGGTCCAGACCGACCTGCCCGAGCCCACCGCACTTTTTGCGCGCTATCCGCATGAGATCTCTGGCGGGCAGCGCCAGCGCGTGGTGATCGCCGCGGCCTTGGTCGCCCGGCCCGAGCTGATCGTGCTCGACGAGCCGACCACCGCGCTTGACAAAACCGTCGAGGCCCGGGTGCTCGATCTGGTCCGGCGGGTGCAGGCCGATCTTGGCGCCTCGCTGGTCTATGTGAGCCATGATCTCAATGTGATCTCGGCCATGTGCGACCGGGTTCTGGTGATGAAATCCGGCGAGATTGTCGAGGATGGCCCCACCGCCCAGATCTTCGAGGCGCCGCGCACCGCCTATACCCGCAGCCTGGTTCAGGCGATCCCGCGCCTGTCCGCACCCATGGCACGGCGGCCCAAGTCCGGCCCGGCGCTGCTGTCAATCGATGGGCTGGGCTTTGCCTATCGTGCGCCCGGCCGGCTCTTTTCCCGGCGCAAGGCCGGGCGCCCGGCGCTTGACGGGGTCGACCTGTCGCTTGCCCCGGGCGAGACGCTGGGCGTGGTCGGCGAGTCGGGTTCGGGGAAGTCCACCCTGGCAAGTCTGGTGGCGGGTGCCGTTGCCGGGCATAGCGGCCGCATCCGCTTTGACGGCCAGCCCCTGGCCGGCCTGGCCCGGACGCGCAGCAAAGACCTGCGCCGCCGGGTGCAGATGGTGTTCCAGGACCCGCTTTCCTCGCTCAACCCCACGCACAGCGTCGAAGAGACGCTGACCCGGCCGCTGCGGCTTTACTTCGGTCAGAGCCCGGCGGCCGCGCGCGAGAAGGCGGTGGCCTTGCTGGCCGAGCTCGATCTCAGCCCGGCCCTCCTCTCCCGGCGGCCGCGCCAGCTCTCGGGCGGGCAGCAACAGCGCATTGCCCTGGCGCGTGCACTGGCGGCTGAGCCCGATCTTCTCCTGTGCGACGAGATCACCTCGGCGCTCGATGTCACCATCCAGGGCCAGGTGCTTGCCCTGCTTGAACGCCTGCAGGCAGAGCGCGGCATCGCGTGCCTCTTTATCTCGCATGACCTTGCGGTGGTCTCGCGCGTCTCCGACCGGGTGCTCGTGCTGGAGCGCGGCCAGGTCCGCGATCTGGGCCCGACGGCCGAAATCCTCGCAGCCCCCTCAAGCAGTTACACCAGGACCTTGATGGAGGCTTTCCGCCTGAATGAGCGGAACCGGCGCGAGGCGCATCAGAGGGATGATCGAACGGTCGCGTGACCGTCGGGTCACTGCTGCGGCGAAAGCGCCAGTGCCAACGCGCAGCGCCACTGACCGGGCACGCTCCGCGGAACCGCGCTGCCTACCGCCCTTGGGCACGGTTACTGCCGGACCAGACCCGTTCGCGCTGAAGGGCTCTCGCTGAAGGATGGTGGTGCCCAGGGGCGGACTCGAACCACCGACACGCGGATTTTCAGTCCGCTGCTCTACCACCTGAGCTACCTGGGCATTGGCGCGGCCTCGACCGCACCGGCTGTTGGATTTATCCCTGGCCCGGGCCCTTGTCCAGCGCG
>JBCBKN010000139.1:0-10092 GCA_038521775.1 Pseudomonadota bacterium
CCCGATGCCGGGCTCTATGCCGCGCTGGTCCGCGAGCTCAAACGCACGATCCAGCTGCCGGGGCATTTCGACGGCGAGGGCGCGCGCCCGGGGGCCGAGGCGGTGGCCGCGCGGGTGCTGTCGCCGCTGGACTGGTCGGGCCTGGACGGGTCGGGGCTGACCGCGGGCTGCCCGCCGCCGGCCGGCCCTTCCGAACCCGAATCACTCAATGGTGCACCGCATGCCGCGCGATGAGCCGCAAAGCATCGTGCTGACCGGTGCCTCCTCGGGGATCGGGGCGGCACTTGCGGCACGGCTGGCCGCGCCGGGACGCTCGATGCTGCTGATCGGGCGCAACCCCGACCGGCTGGAGGGGGTCGCCGCGCTGTGCCGCGTGAACGGGGCCGAGGCCATGATCGCCGCGGTGTCGGTGACCGATGCGCCGGGCCTGGCGGCAACCCTGGTCACGCGCGATGCCGACCGGCCGGTCGATCTGGTGATCGCGAATGCAGGCGTTGCCAGCGGCCGCATGTCGCCCGATGCGCCGGAACCGCCGGGCCAGGCGCGTTGGATCACCGAGACCAATCTGATGGGCATGTACAACACCGTGGAGCCGCTATTGCCCAAGATGATCGCGCGCAAACGCGGGCATATCGCGCTGATCGGCTCGATGGCCGCGCTGCGGCCGCAGGGCGATGAGCCGTCCTATTCCGCCGCCAAGGCTGCCGTGCATGGCTATGGCGTGGCGATGCGCGGCTGGCTGCGCGCCCACCGCATTGCCGTGACGGTGGCCAATCCGGGCTTTGTGACCACGCCGATGTCGGCCCGGCATCTCGGCCCCAAGCCCTTTGAGATCACGGCCGAGCGGGCGGCCGATGTGATTGCGGGCGCGATTGCCGCGCGGCGGGCGCATATCGCCTTTCCCTGGCAGCTGGCGCTTCTGGCCCGGCTCGACCGGCTTTTGCCGCCTTTGCTGTCGGATCTGATCGAGCGGCGGCTGGCCGCGCGCATCCTGCCCGATCCGGAGCGGGAGCTGTGATCTGCATGCCGTCGCTGCCCATCAAATCGGCAGACGCGCGGGCCAAAGGTGATACCGCGCTGCGGCAAACAACTGGACAGCGAGGCAATGCCCATGAGATAAACAGTTCTGGACATAAACCTGTGTCGAACCATGCTTTCTTTTTGCCAGACGGATTTCGGGGCTGCATGGGGTGGGGCAATGGCGCCCGGGCGGGCAGAGTTCGGGGCAGGAATGTTCGTCGAATCAGCACCTGGAAAATCACGGCCCGGAAAATCACGGCTCGGACGACTAAGGCCCGGACAACCAAGGCTCGAAACAATACGGCTCAGCAAACAAAGGCTCAGCACAACACATCACGCGCAACTCGGGACAGTTTGCGCGACGGCATAAAAAGAACCTTCAGACCTGCATGGGTCTGTGCCGGCCGTGCCGGCGCGGGTCCCGACAGGGTCACAGGGCGACATGCAAGGAACGGTGAGCATGAGTGATCGCGCCGGCCAATACGATATTGCAGTTACCGGCTATGCCTGTCGCCTGCCCGGCGCTGCCACGCCCGATGCATTTTGGGACGTGTTGACCGAGCGGCGCTGTGTGATCACCGAGGTCGGGCGCGACCGGTTCGAGCCGGATTTCGTCTATGACCCTGACCCTGCGGCAATCGGCAAAAGCTACAGCCTGGCGGCCGGCCAGATCGACGATATCTGGGGCTTCGATCCGGGGTTTTTCAGCATTTCCCCGCGCGAGGCGGTGCAGATGGACCCCCAGCAGCGGGTGTTGCTGCAGGTGGTGTGGGAGGCGCTGGAGCATGCCGGGCTGACCGGGCCGGGGTTGGAGGGCGCGCGCACGGGCGTGTTTGTGGGCGCATCCAGCTCGGATTACTCGGCGCATTTTCTGACCGATCTGGCCCGGGCCGACACCCAGTTCATGACCGGCAACACCCTGTCGATCATCTCCAACCGGATCTCCTATCTGCTCGATCTGGGCGGGCCCAGCTTTACGGTCGACACGGCCTGTTCATCCTCGTTTTACGCGCTGCACGCGGCCTGCCGGTCGCTGATGGAGGGAGAGATCGACACCGCCATCGTCGGTGGGGTCAATCTTCTGGTCTCGCCCGGCCCGTTCGTGGGGTTTTCGCGCGCGACCATGCTCTCGCCCAGCGGGCTCTGCCGGGCCTTCGATGCAGGCGCCGACGGCTATGTCCGCTCGGAAGGGGCGGTGGTGTTCGTGCTGCGCAAACTGGCCGCCGCCCAGGCGCATGGCGACCGGGTGCGCGGCATCCTGGCCGGGTCTGGCATCAATTCCGACGGGCGCACGGTGGGCATGTCGATGCCCTCGGCCATGCGCCAGGCCCAGCTTTTGCGCGACATGCAGGGCCGGTTCGGCATCGATGCCGGCGATCTGGCCTTTGTCGAGGCGCATGGCACGGGCACCCCGGTGGGCGATCCCTTGGAGGCGCATGCCATCGGCTCGGTCTTTGGGGCCGCGCGCCGCGACGCCGGGGCAGGGCCGCTGCCGATCGGGTCGGCCAAGACCAATTTCGGGCATCTGGAGCCGGTCTCGGGTCTGGTCGGGCTGTTGAAGGCCCAGCTGGCGCTGGAACATGGCGTGCTGCCGGCCTCGCTGCATCTTGAGGAGCCCAATCCGAACATCGATTTTGCCGGGCTCGGGCTGGAGATTGCCGATGAGGCGCGCGCCATTCCCAAGCGGGAGGCGCCCTGGTTTGCCGGCGTCAACTCGTTTGGCTTTGGCGGGGCCAATGCCCATGCGCTGTTGCGCCAGCCCGGCCCGCAGGACCAGCCGGAGAGCGCCGCTGCCCCCGATGCGGAACCGGCGCTCGGCCCCCTGACGCTGAGCGCAGCGAGTGCGGAGAGCCTTGTTGCCCTGGCCGGGCGCTGGCGCGACCGGCTGGAGGAGGCCGCGCCCGAAGAGGCCGCCTCGCTGGTCAATGCCGCGGCCTGGCGGCGCGCGCCGCTTCAGCATCGGCTGGTCGCATTGGGCGCGGATCGCGACGCGCTGGTTGACGCGCTTGACGCGCATGCAAGCGAGCAGAAATCCCCGGCCGTGATCACCGGCAAGGCCAACAAGGCCGCTGGCAAGACCGCCTTTCTGTTTTCGGGGAATGGCTCGCAATGGGCCGGGATGGGCCGGCATCTGCACCGCACCGATCCGGTCTTTCGCGACAGCTATGAGGCCTCGGCCGCCGAGTTCGCCAAGCTCAGCGGCATCGATCTGTCGGGCCTTTTGTTCGATGAGGCGCTGGCCGAACAGCTGGGCTCCTCGCAGGTGGCCCAGCCGATCCTTTTTGCGGTGCAGATGGCGCTGGTCGACGCGCTGGCGGCCCAGGGGCTGGTGCCCGATGCGGTGGCCGGCCATTCGGTGGGCGAGCTTGCCGCCGCCGCGACCGCGGGCATCATCAGCCGGGCGGATGGGGCGAAGTTTCTGCAGACCCGGTCCTCGGCGCTTGACGGGCTGCGCGGCACGGGCGGCATGGCGGCGGTCTCGGCCGAGGCCGGGCAGATCGAGGCCGCGCTGGCCGAGGCCGGGATCAGCGGCGTGTCGATTGCGGGGATCAACAGCCCGCGCAGCGCCACGGTCTCGGGCGATACGGGGCAGATCAAGGCGCTGTTGGCCTGGCTGCGGCGCAACCGGCGCATCGCCGGGGTGATGCTCGATGTCGAGATCCCCTATCATTCGGCCGCGGTCGAGCCGCTGCGGCGGCGCATGCTGGACGATCTCAAGGGGCTGCGCCCCAAGGAAAGCGAGATCCTCTACGCCTCCTCGACAACCGGGCAGATCGCCCATGGGCTGACGCTCGATTCCGATTACTGGTGGCGCAATGCGCGCGAGGTCGTGCGGTTCGAGGAGGCGGTCGAGGCGCTGTGCGAGGCGGGCTGCCGCACCTTTGTGGAGATCTCGCCGCGCCCGGTGCTGGTGACCTACGTGCGCGACAAGCTGCGCGCGACGGGGCATGCGGGGAATGTGGCGCGGACCATGGATCAGGGCGCCCGGGCCGATATCGGCACCGCCGAGATGGTCGCGCATGCCTATACGCTGGGCGCGCGTCTCAACCGCGCCGGGTTCTTCGGGCCGCGTGCGCCGGCCGGGGCGCCGATGCCGTCCTATCCCTGGGCCAACACCGCGCTGCGCGCCGCGCCCTCGGCCAGCCATGCCGATCTGTGGGGCGTGGCCGAGTACCACCCGCTGATCGGGCGGCCGGTGATGCGCGGCAATCACTGCTGGGAGGGCGAGGTGAATGTGCGCAGCCTGCCTTGGCTGGCCGATCATGTGGTCGACGGGGTGCCGGTGTTTCCGGCGGCAGGCTATGCCGAGATGGCGCTTGCGGCGGCCCTGCAGATGTATGGCGGGGCTGCGGTCGAGCTGACCGATCTGGAGATCCTGCGGCCGCTGGTGCTTGACCGCGACAGCGGCGCGGACACCCGCGTGACCGGCGATGCACAGACCGGCGCGCTGCGCATCGAGGCGCGGCCGCGGCTTTCCGAGGATGGCTGGGCGCTGCATGCCATCGGCACCGTGCGAGCCGAGGCGTCGGACCGGCGCGCCAGCATCGCCGCCCCGGATGCGGCGGCGCGGCCGACCCGGCCTGCCGATCTTTACGCGCTCCTCTCCGATATCGGGCTCGTCTATGGCCCGACCTTCCGTCTGGCCACCGAGATCGTGAGCGACGGGCGCCGGGCCGCGGCCAGCATCGCGGCCGAGGACGGCCCGCAGGACGCGCGGCTTGTGCTCAACCCGGCCTGTTTCGATGCCGCGATGCATGCGGTCTTTCCGATCCTCGCCGCGGCGGCCCTGTCGGATGGCGGCGCTCGTGCCGAGATGGGAGCGCAGGGGACGGGAGCGCAGGGGACGGGAGCGCAGGATCCCGGAATGGCGCGGGACCCCGACATCGCACCGGACCCCGACGTCGCACCGGATTCCGACATCGCACCGGATCCCGACATCGCTCAGGGCGCCCTGGCCGATGGCACGGTGTTCCTGCCGGTGCGGATCGGCCGGTTGCGTCTGGCCCGCCCCAGCGCCCAGGTGACCCAGGCCCGGCTGGAGGTGACCCGCGCCTCGCCCCGCGGGGTGGAGCTGTCGATTGCGCTGAGCGATGCCGAGGACAAGACGGTGGCGGTGATCGAAGGGCTGCGGCTTCAGGCGACGCGCCTTCGCGGCCGCGCGGGGCAGGATGCGATGGTCTGGCACCAGCGTCTTGTGCGGCTGCGCGCCCCGGATGAGCGGGTGCACCCGCCGTCGGGCTGGCGCGCGCCCGAGAGCCGGCTGCGCGCGCTGGGTGTGGCCAGCGAGGACGAGCCCGAACCCGATGCCGGTCTGCTTCTGGTCGATGCGGCCTGCCGCCGCCTGGCCTGGGACAGCGTCTCGGCGCTTGCCGGGGCCGAAGGGCAGGTCTTGCAGGCGGCCAACCCGGTGCTGACCCGGCTTCTGGCCGCACTTGAGGAGGACGGGCTCTACCAGGCCGATGATGCCGGCGGGCGGATCGCGGCGGAATGCCCCTATCCCGCGCTGGCCGATATCGTGGCCTCGATCACAAGGGAGGCGCCGGAGCGCGCGCAGGAGCTCATGGAGCTGATGCGGCTGGAACGCGTCTTGCCGGATCTGGCGGCGGGGTCGGACCCGGGCGCCGATATGCCGTCGCGCGCCGGGATGGATCTGTCGGTCGGCCAGCGGGTGATCTGGGAGCAGATGAACCGGGTGGCCTCGGACCTCGTGCAGGGCTGGTCGGCGCGCGAGCGGCTCAACATCCTCATCCTGGGGGCCGCGCCCGCCACTGTGGTCACCACGTTGAGCGGTGCGCCCCGCACCGGCGATATCGTGGTCGCCCATCCCGATCCCAAAACCCTGGAGCGGTTGCGCCAGACCCTGCCTTCGGCCCCCGGGCTGCGGGTCGAGGGGTTGGAGACCGCGCTCACCCCGTTCCGCTTTGACGTGGTGCTTTGCGTCGATCAGCTCGATGCGCTTGATGAGCCGGCGCGCGATGCGCTGTCGGCCGCGACCGCGCTGTCGGGCCTGCTGGTTGCCGCTGTCACCGAACCCTCGCTGATGCAGGATCTGCGCCAGGGGCTGCAGAAAGGCGCGGCGCCGCAGATGCGCGGCGCGGATGTCGAAACCGCGCTGGCCGGCGGGTTTCGCGACATCACCACCCAGACCCTGGCCACCGGCGCGGTCGAGGCCCGCATTCTCACGGCGCGCCCGCGGCATCAGGCGGTGCGGGCCAGCCTGCCCGAACCTTCCGAGGGCGAGCGGCGGCTGGCGCTTCTGGTGCTGACCGACCGGCGCGAGGAAAACCGGCGCATCGCGGCGCTGCTGGAGGCCTCGCTGGTGGCCGCCGGGCTCGATGTGCGGCAATGCCTGGCCGGCGACCGGATCGCGCTGGAGGAGGAGGTCAGCGAGATCGTGCATCTGGCCGATCTGCCCGAGCCCCAGGAGGATGCCGATCCGCTGGAGCTTGCCGGCCGCCGGATTGCCACGTTGCGCGACATTCTGGGCGTGGCGCGGCCCGAGCGGGTGTGGGTGGTCACGCGCGGCGCCGGCCCGGCCCGGCCGCTGGCCCAGGGCGAGGCGGCGGGTGAGGCTGCGACCGACAGCACCGCCTCCGATGCCGCGCTTTGGGGCGCGACCCGGGTTGCGGCCAATGAGCATCCGGCCACCGAGTTCCGGCTGATCGATTTTGCCGCCGGCACGGCTGCCGAGACCCTGGCCGAGGACCTCTGCTCGCTGGTCATGTCGGGCTCACGCGAGACCGAGATCCTGTTTGACGAGGCCGGGATCCTGGCGCCGCGGATCGAGCCGCTGGCCATGCCGGGCACCGGGGCCGAGGCCGCGGCAGGTGCCGCCGCGCGGGGGCGCGCGATGCGGCTGGAGATCGGCCAGCAATCGGTGCTCGACAGCCTGACCTGGCGCGATGCGGTGCGCCGCGACCCGGGCCCGGGCGAGGTGGAGATCGAGATCCGCGCCACGGGGCTGAATTTTCGTGATCTGATGTGGGCCCAGGGGCTCTTGCCCGACGAGGCGTTGGAGGAAGGCTTTGCCGGGGCCACGCTGGGCATGGAATGCGCGGGCGTCGTGGCCAAGGCCGGCAAGGGCAGCCCGCTGCGCCGCGGCGATGCGGTGATCGCCTTTGCCCCGGCCTGTTTTTCAACCCATGTGACCGTGGCGGCCGAGGCTGTGGCGCGGCTGCCCTCCGGCGCCACGCTCGACACCGCCGCGGCCATCCCCACCATATTCGTGACGGCGCAATACGCGCTGGCCAAGCTTGCCAATCTGCGGCGCGGCGAGGTCTTGCTGGTGCATGGCGGGGCGGGCGGCGTGGGGCTGGCCGCGGTGCAGATCGCCCGCCGGCTTGGGGCCGAGGTCATCGCCACCGCCGGCACCCCGGCCAAGCGGCGGCTCTTGCGCCATCTGGGCGTGCGGGCGGTGTTTGACAGCCGCTCGCTTGCCTTTGCCGAGGAGGTGATGGCCGAAACCGGCGGGCAGGGCGTCGATGTGGTGCTGAACTCGCTGGCCGGCGAGGCGATGGAGCGCTCGCTGTCCTGCCTCAAACCCTTTGGCCGGTTTGTCGAGCTGGGCAAGCGCGATTTCTATGCGAATTCGCGGCTGGGCCTGCGGCCGTTCCGGCGCAACCTGAGCTATTTCGGTGTCGATGCCGACCAGCTTCTCAAGGAGCGCCCGGATCTGGCCAAGACGCTCCTCTCCGAGATCGCGCAGGGTTTTGCCGAGGGCACTTATGCGCCGCCGCCCTGCCAGATTTTCGAGGCGGCCGAGATCGTCGATGCGTTCCGGCTGATGCAGCAATCGCGCCATATCGGCAAGGTGATCGTGCGCCCGCCGGCCCTGCCCACGGCGCCGCAGCCGGCCGCGGCAGACAGGCTGCGCAGTGCTGCGGCCACATCCCGGCATGGCGCGGCGCAGCCGGTGCGCGGCGCCTGGCTGGTGACCGGCGGTCTGGGCGGGTTCGGCCTGGCCACGGCGCGCTATCTTGCCCGCCAGGGGGCCGAGGCGCTGTGGCTCGTCTCGCGCTCGGGCATACCGCGCAACGAGGATCGCGCCGCGTTCGAGGCGTTGCAGGCCGCGGGCCTGCCGGTCTTCACCCGTGCCGCCGATGTCACCGATGCCGCGGCGACCGAGGCGTTGATCAATGAGATTTCGGCGGGCGATGTGCCGCTGCGCGGCGTGGTCCATGCGGCCATGGTGCTCGACGATGCGATGTCGGCCGATCTTGACGCTGCGCGGATCGAGGCGGTGATGGCGCCCAAAATCCGCGGGGCGGCGCATCTTGACCGGCTGACGCGCGAGCTCGAGCTCGACCAGTTCATCCTCTATTCCTCGGTGACCACGCTTTTCGGCAATCCCGGCCAGCTTCCTTATGTTGCCGCCAACAGCTATCTGGAGCGGCTGGCGGCCGGGCGCCGGGCGGCCGGGCGACCGGGCCTTGCCATTGCCTGGGGGCCGAGTGCCGAGCAGGGCTATCTGGCCCGGGATGAGCGCACCCGCACGATGCTGTCGCGCAAGCTGGGTGCGCGGATGCTGACCGCAAACGAGGCGCTGGCAGCGCTTGGACGCTGTCTGCGCCACCCGCCCGAGCCCGCAGCGATTTCGATCGCGCCGATGCGCTGGCGGCTGCTGGCCTCGGATCTGGCGCTCCTCTCCACGCCGCTTTTCAGCCGCATCGAGATGGAGGAGGGCGGCGCGATGGGCGATGGCGTTGCCGATCTTCTGGCGATGATCGAGGGGCTGGACGATGCTGCGGCCGCCGACAAGATCACCGAGGCGCTGGTTGCCGAAACCGCGCGCATCCTGCGCCAGCCCGCAACCGAGATCGACCCCTACCAGCCCCTGACCGAGCTTGGATTTGATTCGCTCATGGCCATGGACCTCAAGCTGGCCGCCGAAGAGGCGATGGGCGTGACCATCCCCATCCTCTCGGTCGGCGACGGGATGACCCTGGCCCAGCTTGCCACCCGCATCGTGGGCCAGCTGCGCGGCGGCGGCGGTCGGGTGACCGGCGATGACGAAGGCGACAAGATGGTGAGCCAGCATCTGGGCACGGCCGATGCCGAGATCGATGATGAGCTCGTCCAGCGCGTCAGCGCCCGCGCCGATCAGATCTGAGGAGGCGGCGATGAGCGACAACCCCCTGCTCGATTCCCTGCGCCGCGCCCGCAGCGCCCGGCGCCAGCGCGGCCGGCAGGAGGGCGCGCCCGCCCCGGAGCTGCCCGCCGACCCCGCGGCCCTCAAGGCGCATGATTTTGCCGATCTGCCGGCCAACAAGCAGGTCAAGATGACCAAGGCGGTGGCCGAGATGACCGGGCTGGCGAGCCCTTTCTTTCGCAACCATGTCACCACCTCGACTGCCGGCGCGCGGATCGGCGACACCGACTGCATCAATTTTGCCTCCTACAATTATCTGGGTCTGAACGATCACCCCGCTGTGCGGGCCGCGGCGCGCGATGCGGTGGAGCAATGGGGCGTGTCGGCCGGGGCCAGCCGGCTGGTGGGCGGCGAGCATCCCTATCACGCGCCGCTGGAGGAGCGGCTGGCCGAAACCCTGGGCACCGAGGCGGCCATTGTCATGGTCTCGGGCCATGCCACCAATGTCACCACGATCGGCACGCTGATGGGCCCGCGCGATCTGGTTCTGGTCGACAGCCTGATCCACAACTCGATCTCCGAAGGGATCCGCCTGTCCGGCGCGCAGCGCATCAGCTTTCCGCACAACGATTGGGGCTGGGTCGACGACACGCTGCGGCGCAGCCGGCGGCAATATGAAAATGTGCTGATCGTGGTCGAGGGGCTTTACTCGATGGATGGCGACAGCCCCGATCTGGCCCGGTTTGTCGAGGTCAAGGCCCGGCATGGCGCCTGGCTGATGGTCGATGAGGCGCATTCGCTGGGTGTGCTGGGCGAGACCGGGCGCGGCATTGCCGAGGCGCAGGGCGTCGATCCGGAGGCCGTTGAGATCTGGATGGGCACGCTCTCCAAGACGCTGTCGAGTTGCGGCGGCTACATTGCCGGGCCGAAGGCGCTGATCGAGGTTCTGCGCTACACCGCACCGGGTTTCGTGTTCTCGGTCG
>JBCBKN010000140.1:0-9968 GCA_038521775.1 Pseudomonadota bacterium
ACGGCGCGATTGACCTGGCCCGCCGCATCGCGAAAGGCGCGGGCCAGCGCGTTTTCCGGAACGATGCCCGCCCCCACCTCGTTGGTGACCAGCACCACAGGGGCGCGCTGGCTGGCAATGCTGCGCAAAAGATCGTGCAGGGCGGCCTGCCAGTTCATATCGGCCAGCATCAGGTTGCTGAGCCAAAGCGTGAGGCAATCGACCAGCCGCGGCGCGCCATCGCTTTGCTTGAGGGCGGTGGCGAGGTCCATGGGCTCCTCGACCGTGCGCCAGCCCGGGCCGCGACGGGCGATATGCGCCGCAATCCGCGCTTCCATCTCAGCATCGCCGGCTTCGGCCGTGGCCAGATAGACCCGGTCGGCGCCGAACGCCTCGGTCCGCGCCTCGGCATAGGCGCTTTTGCCCGACCGCGCCCCGCCGGTCACCAGAACGATCCGCGTCATTGCCCGCCCTCACCAGCCATTGCCCAGCGCCGCGCAACCTGCCATGCAGTGCGCCCGACCGGTAGCTTTGCAGGGCCTGACCATGACCACAATCACCGTGTGCACGACCTGCCGTCGTCCGGAGCTGCACGAGGCGGCCGAGGGTCCGCCCTGCGGCGAGGCGTTTCTGGGTCATGTCGCGGACGCAGCACCGCCGGGCGTTTCCGTGCGCGGCGTGGCCTGTCTGATGGGCTGCGGCCATGGGTGCAATGTGGCGATTTCGGCGCAGGGCAAGCTTGCCTATGTGCTGGGCCGGTTTGAGGGCGATGCCGAGGATGCCGCGGCGCTGGTCGGCTATGCGGCGCTGCATGCCCAAAGCGCCTCCGGGCAGGTGCCGTTTCGTGAGTGGCCCGCGGGCGTGAAGGGGCATTTCGTCGCCCGCATTCCGCCCTTGCCTGACGAGGGCTGACCCGGCCGATGACCCCGAACTGGCCGGGCGATATGGCCGCTGCGATGCTGATTGCCCTGAGCCTCGATCTGGCGCTGGGCTGGCCGCAGGCCTGGCTGCGGCGGATCGGCCATCCGGTGACCTGGCTGGGCTGGC
The DNA here is from genome assembly GCA_038521775.1 of Pseudomonadota bacterium. Taxonomy (GTDB): domain Bacteria; phylum Pseudomonadota; class Alphaproteobacteria; order Rhodobacterales; family Rhodobacteraceae; genus J013. The sequence goes on from JBCBKN010000140.1 coordinate 1,027, forward strand.
TGATTGCCCGCCTGGAGGCGCGCTGGAACAGGCCGCATCTTGCGCCCGCCACACGCATCGCGCTGGGCGGTCTTGCCTCGGCGCTGGTGATCCTGGCGGCCACCCTGCCCGCGCTGGCCGTCGCACTGGCCGTCGCACTGGCGCTGCCGCCGGGTTGGGCGTTCATCCTTGTCACGGGTGTGCTGGCCTGGCCGCTGCTCGCCGCACGCAGCATGGCCCAGCATGTGCGCGCGGTTGAGGCCCCGCTCGCGCAGGGCGATCTGCCGGCGGCGCGGCGCGCGGTCTCGATGATTGTGGGGCGCGACACCGCCCGGCTCGACACGGCCGGGGTGGCGCGGGCCGCGACCGAAAGCCTGGCCGAAAACGCCTCGGACGGGGTGGTCGCCCCGCTCGTCTGGGGTGTGTTTTTGGGCCTGCCGGGGATTGCGGCCTATAAGGCGATCAACACGCTCGACAGCATGATCGGGCATCGCTCGGCGCGGTATCACGCCTTTGGCCGTCTGGCCGCGCGGCTCGACGATGCGGTCAACTGGATCCCGGCCCGGTTGACGGCGCTGGTCTATGCCGGTCTGGCGGCGCGACCGCGCGCGGCTTTCGCGCTGATGCTGCGCGACGCCCGCCATCACCGCTCGCCCAATGCGGGCTGGCCCGAGGCGGCGATGGCCGCCGCGCTGGGCGTGCGCCTCTCTGGCCCGCGCAGCTATGGCGAGGGCATCCGCGACGAACCCTGGGTGAATGAAGGCGCGCCCGATCCAGGCGCGGCCGATCTGGGCCGCGCGCTGCGTCTGTCGGGGCGGGGACTGGCCGTGCTGGCGGTGGGTCTGGCGGCGCTTGCCGTGCTCTTGCGGTGAACTGGGCGCCGGGCCTGGCCAAGCGCCGGGCCTGGCCAAGCGCCGCGCCGTCACCGCAGCGGCACCGGCGCCCCGGTCTTCAGCCGCTCCATCACGATCTGGCTTTGCACCCGGCTGACCGCCTTATGGGGCAGGATCACCTCCTGAACCAGCCGGTTGAGCGCGGCCAGATCGACGCACATCACCTGGAGCAGATAGTCCGACGCGCCGGTCAGCGTCCAGGAGGCCACAACCTCTTCCGCCGCGCGGATCCGGGCCACGAAATCGCCCACCTGCCCCCGTTCATGCGTGGCCATGACCACCTGAATGAAGGCCTCGACCCCGATGCCCACGCGGCCGGCATCGAGCTCGGCCCGATAGCCGCGGATCACCCCTGCCTGTTCCAGCCGCTGCCGGCGCCGCGCGACCTGGCTTGCGGAAAGATGCACCCGCTCGGAAATCTCCTGCGCAGTGAGCCGCGCATCGCCCTGGAGCAGGCGCAGGATCGCCGCGTCGATTCGGTCCAGAGGTTCGGCGCTCATGCAGAACTCTAGCACAAGATGCGCCAAAGCCGCGAGATCCACGCATCAGGCCATCAATCCACGGGATCATTGCGTGCCATCCGCAGCGGACACGCGTCAGACTGTCGACGACCGTAGAGGAGGAACAGCATGGGTCCCTTTCCGCACAACGCCCCGCCCGCAACCATTTCTGAGGCCAATCCCGCCGGCACGGACGGGTTTGAATTCGTGGAATTCGCGCATCCCGACCCGGCCGAGCTGGAGACGCTGTTCACCCGCATGGGCTATGTGAAGACCGCAACCCACAAGACCCGCAACATCGCGCTTTGGCAGCAGGGCGACATCACCTATGTGCTGAACGCCGAGCCGGGCAGTTTCGGCACCCGCTTTGCGGCCGAGCACGGGCCCTGCGCCCCGTCGATGGCCTGGCGCGTGGTCGATGCGCAGCATGCCTTTGACCATGCCGTGGCCAAGGGCGCGCGCCCCTATGAGGGCGATGACAAGGTGCTCGACGTGCCCACCATCCAGGGCATCGGCGGCAGCCTGATCTATTTTGTGGAGACCTATGGTGCAAAGGGCTCGCCCTATGCGGCCGAATATGACTGGCTCGACGGGCAGGAGGCCAAGCCGGCCGGGGTCGGGTTCTACTATCTCGACCATCTCACCCATAATGTCCGCCGCGGGAATATGGATGTCTGGTTCGGGTTTTACGCCGATATCTTCAACTTTAAGGAGATCAAGTTCTTCGACATCGAAGGCAAGATGACCGGTCTCTTCTCGCGCGCGCTGACCTCGCCTTGCGGCCGCATCCGAATCCCGATCAACGAGAGCAAGGATGAGAACAGCCAGATCGAGGAATACCTGACCGAGTACAAGGGCGAGGGCATCCAGCATATCGCCGTGGCGACCGAGGATATCTACGCCGCGACCGATGCCATCCATGCGCGCGGGTTGGAGTTCATGCCGCCCCCGCCGATGACCTATTATGAGATGAGCCATGATCGGGTGACCGGGCATGAAGAGCCGGTTGAGCAAATGGCAAAGCATGGCATTCTGATCGATGGCGAGGGAGTGCTTGGCGGCGGCGAGACGCGCATCCTGCTGCAGATCTTCTCCAAGACCGTGATCGGCCCGATCTTTTTCGAGTTCATCCAGCGCAAGGGCGATGACGGCTTTGGCGAGGGCAATTTCCGCGCGCTGTTCGAATCGATCGAGCAGGACCAGATCAATCGCGGCGTGATCGGCGAAGCCGCCGCGGGCTCGGGCGGCGGTCAAGCGGCGGCGGAGTGACAGGCGGCGTGACGGGCGGCGCCGTGGGCGGTGCTGCGGGCGGGGTGGAGGCGCGGTCCCAGAACGGGCCGGGCCAGCCCATGGCAGCCGCGATCAGGCTCAGCGCAAGTGTCGTGACCATGATCAAGAGCAGCACCGTGGCCGCTTTGCCAACTGCGCCGGTGCCGATGGCCGAGAACAGCATCGCCCCAAGGCCGCCGGCCCCGACAATGCCGACCAGCACGGCCTGAGAGACCGCGCGGGTCAGCCATTCGCCCAGGGTCGCGCCAAGCTCTGGCGCGATCTGCGGCCAGAGGCCGAACCGCAGCCGCTGCACCCGTGCCGCACCCGCGCTGTCGAGCGCGTTGGCCAGCGTGGCATCCACACCCGCCAGCGTCGCGGCAAACCGCAGCGCCAGAAAGGGCACGCCGCTGAGGGCAATCGCGCTCAGCCCCGCGGGATAGCCCGGCCCGATCGCAAGCACCAGAAGGGCGGCCAGCGCCAGGCAGGGCAGGCCGCCCAGCATCACCAGGGCGGCGCGCAGGATCTTGACCGGCAGTGCGGGCAGCGCGCGGCTGCGCAGCATCGCCGTGACACAGCCGGCCAGGATCAGCGCGATGATCGCGGCGCCCAAAGCCATGGCGAGCGTTTCGGCAAGAAGCGGGACAGCCTCGCCAAGCGCGCCGGGATCGGGACGCAGCAGGCCCGCAAGCAGCGCATCCAACCCGATCGGAGCACCGGGAAGGCCGGCCTCCCATGGCAAATCTCCGTCAGACGCGGTCGTCACACCACAAGGCGCAGCGCCGGCGGGCGGGGCGCCGTGGTGTCGGGCGGAGATGCGCGCATGAGCTGGGCGCGGTCCTGCGCGCTCAGCGCATCCACGCTGCTGTTCAGCGCCACCGCGCCGCCGCGCATCAAGACCACCCTGTCAGCATGCCGCAACGCAAGATCGGGATGTCGGCAGGCCGCGATCAAGGGAATGCGCCTGTGACGTGCGATCTGGCAGAGATGCGCAAAGCCTTCGGCTTCAAAGCCACGCGGATCTGGCCCGGCGGCGGCGCAGGGATCGGCCAGCAGCAGCCGCGGCTCCTGCGCAAGAACGCGCGCCAGCGCCACGGCGCGGCGATCCTCCGCCGCAAGCGCGTCGGCGGGCTTTACGGCAAGCGCATCGATCCCGGTCTCGGCCATGGCCTCGGCCACAATGCGCCGGTCGGAGGCGCCGGTGCGCCCGATCAGCGAGCCCAGGACGGGCTGATGGCCCAGCCGCCCCAACATCACATTCTCGGCCACAGTGCGATGCGGGCAGAGCGCGGTCTCGGCCGCAAGAAGCCCCACGCGCCGGCGATGCGGCCGGGGTGGACGTCTGCTGTGGCTCAGGGCCTGGCCCAGTACAAAGGCCGCGCCGCTCCAGCCGCGCAGCTGTCCGTTCAAAAGGCGCAGCAGCGTGTTCTGGCCCGCGCCGGGCGCGCCCAGCAACGCAACGCATTCGGTGTCATGGAAAATCAGCCTTATGTCGTGCAGCGCGCCGGCGTGATCGGTGGGTCTGTTCCGGCGCGCAGACCCGCGGCCGCGGCCGGTTCGACGCATCCCGCGCGGGTGGGGCCCGCCCAGATCCTCATCGACCTCGTCACCGTAAGACACGCCGCGCACAATCACGACCACCGGCTTTGAACGCGTTAAGCTGTCGGCCCTGTCCAAGAAGGCGCCTCCAATACATCTCATGGGAGAGTACGCCGAAACCGGGCGTCAATCAATCTTGGTGGGCGCGGCGGGTCCGATTGCGCTCAGGCGTCGTCGGGGCGAGGGCCTGCCCTGTCACTCCGGCCAGCGCCAGCGCGCCCGCCTTGGCACCTTGACCGCCAGCATGGGTTTCAGCCACGGGCTGGCGAACCGGTCGAGGTCCAGCGCCTCATGCACCCCGTCGCAGGCTGTGCCGTCAAGCTGGGTTCGCATGGCCGAGCGGGTGTAAAAGGGCGCGTCCAGCATCGGCCGGATCTGGCGCGGGGTGACGCCCGGATCGGCGCGGCTTTCCCGCCGCACCAGCCAGAGCGAACGGGCAATGCGCGCCTTTGGCGGGGCTGGGATCTCGCGCAGGCTGCCATCGGGCTCGAAATGACAGGCGATCTGCAAACTGCTGCCATCGCGCAGATCGGCGTCATAAAAGGCTGTCGTGCCGCCGCCCCGCATATAGCGTGCCCAGGTCCAGTAGGAAAAATCGGCCTCCAGCGCGCGGGTGCCGAAATTCGCGTCGAAATAGCCATGCCCGGTCCATTGCCAGCCGGGGCGGCCGAAATCGACCTCGATGCGGGCGGTGGGCGCAAAGGGCCGCCAGATATGGCTCTCATCGGGTTTGAGCACCGCCTCCACGCCGCTCAGCCCGGTCGGCACCAGCCGGATCGTGCCGCGCAGCCGGTCAAGATGCGGGACCGTGCGCTCATCGATGCGGATGATCAGCGCGCCATCCTCCCAGGCCATGGAGCTTGGTCCGACCTCGAACCGCTCGGGGCTTTGGCGCAGGGCGGTCTCGCCCCGGTCGGTCATGGTCCAGCGCCCGCCGCGGCCATAGAGGGCGACATTGATGCAGACATTGTTTTGCGGGTTTTTGCGGCCAGACCAGCGATACCAGGGCGAAAAGACCGAGCCGATAAAGCCGATCACCGAGACGGCGCGGGTTCCGTCCTCGTTGAGGCCGTCGACATACCACCAGGCATAGCCGTCGGGCGCGACGGCGACGTCAAACCGAGGTCGGTCGCGATCGCCGCGGCCGCGTGGCTCCCGGAAAGGGCTGCCATCGGAATGCCCGGGCCCGGATGCACCCCGCCGCCGGCCAGGTAGAGCCCCTTCACGCGGCTGCGGGTGCTGGGCCGCCGGAAGCTTGCCATCATCCCCTCGGGGCTGCGGCCGTAAAGCGACCCGCGGCTGGCCGGAAACATCTGGGCGAAATCCGCCGGGGTTGTCAGCGCCTCGCAGCCCGGCATCGGTGTAAAGCTCAGCCCCATCCGTTCGAGCGTCTGAAAGGTCAGTGTCCGGCATGCCTGGGCCTCCTGCGGCGCGACGTCCGAGCCTCGGGGCGCGCCATTCATGATGATCTCGAACCGCTCCAACCCCGCCTGCGCCCCGGCCCCCTCGCCAGGGGCGGTGCCCGTGGGCATGTCCCAACGGTCCTGCGCGCAGACATAAAGCGTGGGGTCCTCGGGCAGGCGCCCTTCGCGGATAGGCCCGAACTCGGCACGCGGATCGGCGCCGAAAAAGACATTGTGATGGGCCAGGTCGGCAGACCTCGCCCCCCGGGGGCGGGCGGCAAACCCCCAGACCCAGGCCGACAGGGCCCGCGGTGCGGTTGCCATCGCGCCCACCGCATGGCGCATGGCCGGACCCAGCCGTCCGGTGGTCAGCGCGCGCGGGTCGCCATTGAAAAGGAGCGCACGCACCGGCAGCCGCTCGCCATCGGCCAGCGTGACCGCGCTGGCGCGGCCCGCCTGGGTTTCGATGCCCGTCACCTCGCTGTCGAGCCGGATCTCAACCCCGATGTCCCGGGCCAGGGCAACCAGCGCATCGGCCAGCGCGCGCATGCCCCCCGCGACACGCCAGACACCGCGCGCCTCGGCCTCCCAGATCAGCGACAAAAGCGCGGGCGCGGCGTCGGGAGAGCCGCCGACATAGGTGGCGTAGCGTCCGAAAAGCTGGCGCAGGCGCGGGTCGGTAAAACTGTCGGAGAGGAGCGCGGCCAGCGTCTTGCCCGGGGCCATGGCCCGAAGGGTGGCCAGCGGGGCATCGGCCACGGCCCGCATCAGCCCGGCTGCGGTGATCCGCGGGCTGCGCATCACCGGGGCCTCGAACCGCTCAAACAGATGCCGGGTGCGCGCGCAGAAGGCGCGGAACTCCGCCTCGGCCACCGGCCCGCCGAACTGGCGCAGTGCCGCGGCGTTGCGGCCGGGATCGGCGCAAAGATCCAGCGTTGCGCCATCGGGCCACCAGTGCCGCGCCAGCACAGGCTCAGCCGTCAGGGTCAGGTGATCGTCAAGCCGCGCCCCGGCGGCCCGGAACACATCATCAAAGACGCCGCGCATGGTCAGCACGGTCGGGCCGGCATCGACCGGGCCCGCGGCGCTGGGCACGCTGCGCATCTTGCCGCCGGCCCATCCATGCCGCTCCAACAGCGTCACCGGCAGCCCCTGCGCGGCAAGCCGGATGGCGCCGCAAAGCCCGCCGATGCCCGCACCGACAACCACGACCGGCGGGTCGGCACGGGAGGGGGGTGAAGGCGAGGTCACGACAGACATACAGGCAGCATTGACAGAAATTCGAGGACTGTCCAGTATGATTGACAGTCAGATCGTCATGCGTGTTAGACAGCCTGGATAGTGCGGCCTCCTCCACCGGGGGGCACGCGCCGCGACGTAAACCGCGAAGTCAAACTTGGCGACCCAGATCGCCCGCGCCGCACCGCCTGCACCCGCAGCTTTCGGCGCAAAAACGGAGGAAGGCCGCCATGCCCGCCCGTGCCCGTGTCGAGACCGCCCTCAAAGCTGCGATTCTGCGCGGACAGAAGCGGCCCGCCCCGCCGGCGCTTGCCGCCGCGCTGGACTATGCGCTGTTTCCCGGCGGTGCGCGGATCCGTCCGCAGATCTGCCTGTCGGTGGCCCTGGCCTGCGGCGATGATGCGCCCTTGCTGTCGGATGCGGCGGCGGCCTCGATCGAGCTGATGCATGGCGCCAGCCTCATCCATGACGATCTGCCCTGCTTTGACGATGCCGACACGCGCCGCGGCAAGCCCTCGGTCCACCGCGCCTATGGTGAGCCTCTGGCGGTTCTGGCCGGCGATGCGCTGATCGTGATGGCGTTTGAGACCATTGCCCGCGCCAGCCATCTGGGCCCCGACCGGGCGCCGGGCATGCTGCTGGCACTGGCCGAGGCGACCGGCATGCCGGGCGGGATCTGCGCCGGCCAGGGCTGGGAGAGCGAGACCAGCGTCGATCTGTCGGCCTATCACCAGGCCAAGACCGGCTCGCTCTTCGTCGCGGCCACGCGCATGGGCGCGCTCTCGGCCGGGGCCGATCCGGACCCGTGGGAGGAGCTGGGCGCGCGCATCGGCGAGGCGTTCCAGGTCGCCGATGATCTGCGCGATGCGCTGTTGGATGAAGACAGTCTTGGCAAGCCCGTCGGCCAGGATGCGGTCCATAACCGCCCCAATGCGGTCAACCAGCTTGGGGTCAAGGGCGCGGTGCGCAAGCTCAATGACATTCTGGGCGGGGCGATTGCCTCGATCCCGTCCTGCCCCGGCGAGGCGGCCTTGTGCGAGATCGTGCGCAAGCAGGCCGACCGGCTGATGCCCGTCGCCGCGATGCGCCATCTCGCCTGATATGGTCCAGACCGCGCAGGAGCCGGTCCGCCAGGCCGACCGAGCCGCGGGGCGCGGGGTGGGCGAGATCCTGCTGGGCTGGCGCAACCGCCTGGCGGCCTCGCCGCGCTTTCAGCGCTGGGCCAGCCGGCTTCCCATCACACGAGGCCTGGCGCGGCGCGACGGCACGCGGCTCTATGACATCGTCGCGGGCTTTGTCTATGCGCAGGTGCTGCGTGCAGCGGTCGAACTGGAGCTTTTGGAGGCGCTGCGCGAGCGGCCGGCCCGGGCCTCGGCCCTGGCGCTGCGCTGCGGCGTTCCCCAGGCGCGGATGGAGACGCTGTGCCAGGCGGCGGCCGGGCTGGGGCTGCTCACGCGGTTGCGCGACGGGCGCTATGCGCTGGGCCGGCTTGGGGCGGCCGCGCTGGGTGTGCCGGGCCTTGCCGCCATGATCCGCCACCATGATGCGTTCTATGCCGATCTTGCCGACCCGGTCGCGCTGATGCGGGGCGAGGTCGATCCCGCCCTTGCGCGGATCTGGCCCTATGTCGGCGGGGGCGAGGGCATCGATTCGCAGACCGCGGCGATCTACTCGGAGCTGATGCGCGAGAGCCAGGCAATGGTCGCCGAAGAGGTGCTCGGCGCGGTTTCGCTGCGCGGCGTGCGCCACCTGATGGATGTCGGCGGCGGCACGGGTGCGTTTCTGGCCGCCGCGGCCCGGCGCTGGCCGTCGCTTGCGGCAACGCTCTATGACCTTCCGCCCGTTGTGGAGGGTGCGGAGGCGCAGCTCGCCGAGGCCGGCCTGTCCCAGCGCATCCGGGTCTGCGGCGGTTCCTTCCGCGCCGGGGATCTGCCGGGGGGAGCGGATGCAATCAGCCTGGTGCGCGTCTGCTATGACCATGACGATGACACGGTCGCCGAGCTGCTGGGCTCGGTGCGGCAGGCGCTGCCACCGGGCGGTCTGCTGATTCTTGCCGAACC